>LVBU01000376.1 GCA_001603185.1 Thermotogales bacterium Thermo_02
ATGGACCTCGCGGCCTCTTTCACCGTTACTTATAACAAAGGGATTATAAGGAGCACTTCCAAGAGACTGTCTCGTGACTGGCGTCTTTAGATCGATGGAAACCACTACTTCCTTATTGTCCGACGGATCAAGGTGTTCATCGGCTCTATCGAATACTATTATCACGGCCTTCTCCTGTCTCTGTTCGGTACCGTTCTCTTCGAGGAAGATACTGCGGTCCTCGGTCGTATTATTTACGGGATAAGAATACTGCGCTCCCGAGACTTTGGAAACGTAGCTGAACGGTATTCCCAGTTCGAAACCAAATCCATTGCTCATTCCCGCAAGTATAGCCCTCACTTTGAATCTGCCTTCGATTTTGACTATCTCGTTCTTGTCGTTCATGAACTCGACGAAGTTGTAATCGACTATAAGATCATTGAAATCGTAGTCACCTTTGTAGGGCCAGAGATCTTCAAATATGAGGCTGGCAAACTTGTCCTTACCGGGGAATGCCGTTGAAGAGACTATGGTCTTATCGTATGGAGCCGGATCAATGGAATCCGGTATTCCGTCTCCGTCGCTGTCAAGGGGAGGTTCATCAGTTGTTTTAACAACATTTTGAGTGCTGATAGCTGTTACGGGATTCGACGCAACGTAGAAGACAGCATCATTGAAGTCGTTGTCCCCGTCGGGCCTCCTGAGGTCTTCAAAGGACAGAATAAGCTTGCCTTCATCTTCATAATTCAGAAGCACTACGTGGGCTTTGTGAGAGGGATCTGGCTCGGGGTTGTACTCCTCGTTCGAGTAGAATTTGTTGTAACCGTCTCCGACGAGGTAGGTTTTCGAATCATAACCGTTGGTGATTATTACCCAGCCAATAGTAGTACCCGGCTTGAATCTACCGATGCTCACTCTATCTCCCGAAGTCAGACCACCGCCACTGCCTTTGTAAGATACATTTGGAAAGATAAGGGTAATCTCAGACGGGTCGATACTTTCGGGGGCTCCTGCGGCAGTCTCATACGTGTAGAAACCCAGAGAGTTTCTGTATCCAGCTCCCTCATGCACGAAAGTCACGAAGACATCTGCTTCTTCAACTATTTCGATATTTGTCTGTGCAGAATCGGCTATGTAGTGGGGATTGTAGATTGGAACTGGCAATCTTTCGGGAAGTGCATTGTTGATAGTCTCGAGTAATTCCTTCGATATCTTGTCGCGTCCATCAAGATAATCCGGTACACCCGAGGCGTTCCAGCCACCTAGCGTTTGATATGGCATGACGTAGAGAGACGAGAGAGTGAATTCGAAGGCCTTGCTTTCTACTACATCTGGATTATTGTAATCCAGGAAGAGTCGGTCATCTTTAAGCATAACTAGAACATCGCTCAATTGGCCAATGTAGTTCCTCTTGACATAAAGCCTGTCGACATAAGAAGGCACGGTAAGGGATATTGAGAGCCTGCCAGAACCGTCGGCGGTACCTTCGAAGATTACTATTCTTTCATCCGGATCTTCATCAATCCCTTCGGGCAGCCTGAATATCTCGAGAAACACGTTAGGAATATACGTTTCTATCAGGACATCGATTTCCTTAGTCGTTCCGTAGTTGAAATCGTCATTTCCTTCGTCCTCGGGTTTGGCGGGGTTTATGCAACTAGATAGAAGAATAGCTAAAGCTGCAAATAAAACAATCATAAGAGTCTTCCTCATATTTGAACCTCCAACAAAGTTTTCTATGTTTCTTCAGACAGCATGCAAAGATATGCCAAAATTAGCTCATTCGTATGATTTTCTTCAACACCCACCGTCTTGAAAAGTCTGAATTCTATAGCTTGGTTATTCACAGATTGATGAGTTATACTAAATAAGCCGATCTAAGAAAAGAACAGGAGGTAGATGATTTGACGCAGAGATATCTCACCATTGAAGAACAGCTTTCCATTCCGATGGTTGGCAGTCCGGCTATCTCTCCTGACGGACTGAAGCTTGCCTACACGATCAGGAGGGCTGACTGGGACGAAAACAGGTATGTTCTCTCGATAGTAGTCTTTGATATTGAAAGCGGCCTCTCTCTAAACATTTCGAACGACGAGCTCGACTGCTCGCTTCCCTCATGGTCTGCAGATTCTCGCAGACTGGCTTTTCTCCAGAAGAGCGGAAGCGAAGGTAAGAACGAGCTAATGATCTTCGACTTCGAAAGGAAACACACCTTCAAACTCCTGACTTTTGAACAGGAGATCAGCCAGATAAAATGGAGCATGAAGGGCGACGGCATCTTTCTAGTAGCATCTTCGCCGGAAAGCGAGACTCAGAAAAAGCGCAAGGAAAACTATGGCGAATTCGAATACATCGATGAAGAACCCAAGAATAACTCGCTGTTTTTCGTCTATCTGGAAAGGGCTCTCAAGAAGTATTGTCAAAGATTTAGACTGCCCAAGGGGCTGCGCGAGGAAGAAACGCTTTTCGACAGGCTGACCGATGGTAAGGACTTTCATATAGACTCGATATGCCTTTCCCCTGATGGGGAGTATGTAGCTCTTTTCGCTCCGCCGACGAGCGATGTCAACGATTTCGACAAGGCGAAGGTTATGCTGTTCCGTACAGCCGACAGTACCACTAGAGAGCTACCGGTAAAATACCCAAGGGGTATCAGTTTTTCGCCTGACTCAAAGCGACTTGCCTGCATACTTCCCTCTGACAGCGATCCGTGGTTTGACAGCGGAGTCATCGAAATCATAGACCTTGCAGATCTCTCCAAGAAGCGAATAGACAATACTCTAGATTTGAGTTTCGAGATGATCGAATGGACAGACAGAGGATTATTCGTGAGCTGGATCGAAGACTCGACGATCAGTCTCGGCATCTTCAACGAAAACGGCCAATTCGAAAGGCTAACCTCAAGAGAGGAATTCATACAGGTCTTCAGCGTAACTCCCGAGGGCGGACACATAGCCATCGTTCGCGCTACTGACGCAGAATCTCCGGAGCTATATCTCGATGGGAAGAGAATAAGCAATATATCAAGAGCAAATGATAAAGAGATGTCGGTCAAGAAGGAAAGGCTCTCGTGGACCAGTTACGATGGAACGAAGATCCACGGTATTCTGAATCTTCCGGTCGATTTCGACAGCACAAAGAGCTATCCTCTCGTTGCGTTGGTTCACGGTGGTCCGACATGGACGGCCCTGGCAGCCAGAGTTAGAAGCAACTACTATCCGGTAGAGCAACTCGTTCAAAAGGGAGTGCTTGTACTCGAACCAAACTACCGCGGCAGCGAGGGCTATGGCAGAGACTTCAGGAGGCTCAATTACAGGAATCTCGGAAAGGGAGACTATGAAGACGTAGTCAGTGGAATCGATTTTCTTGTAGAGAAGGGGATCGTCGATAGCGAGAGGGTCGGTGTCATGGGCTGGAGTCAGGGCGGTTACATATCCGCCTTCTGCGCGACTTATGGGAATCGTTTCAAAGCGGCTTCCGTGGGAGCCGGAATATCTAACTGGATGACCTATCACGTGAACACGGATATTCACGAGTTCTGTCACCGCTATCTTGGCGATAACCCGTGGAACGACCCGGCGGTCTATCACGAGACATCGCCCATTTCATACGTGAAGAACGCAACGACTCCGACACTCATACAGCACGGCGACGCCGATACACGAGTCCCCGTTCCAAATGCCTTTGAACTGTATCAGGGATTTAGAGAGATGAACGTACCGGTGAGACTGGCAATATTCAAAGGCATGGGACACGGCGCAAGCAAACCGGGAGTCCACAGGGCGATAATGGCCCAGAACCTCGCCTGGTTCAGTCACTATCTTCTCGGAGAACCGCTCGAAGACAATTTGAAGTTCGCACAATGACAATCGAAGCTATTCCAATGAATAATATAAAAAACAGCGGACCTGAGTCCGCTGTTCTCTCTTCAGAAGAACGATCATTCAATCACTGAGGACCGGGACCTAGATCGTAGAACTCTGCTAAGACTTCAGCAGAGTCATAGTCTTCGAATACTATGTTCAATGTAGATTCGTCTATACCATAACATTGAGCAGGTCCAGATGAATAATAGATGCAGAAACCCTGGAATTTATAATTGCCGGAAGCTATGCAAGCTTGTAGAGTGTAAATAATACCTGTCTGGTAAGTGTAGATTCCCTGTCTTCGCTCTCCGTCTACTTCAATCCAGATATTATTAGGGTCATGAGGATCTGTTCGAAAATTGACAGAAATCAGTCTCCTGAAGATCGCCGTTAGTGTTATATTACTATCTACAGTCGATTTGTAAGGATTGTCAGTTGTAGTGGCTCCGCCTGTCATTTCCCAGTATTCGAATTTGAACCCCTCTGATGGCGTAGCCTGCACAGTCACCGTATCTCCACAGTAGTATGTACCTGCTCCGGAAAGCTCGGTTGCTCCTTCTGTCGGCGAAGCTTCGACTGTCACCATAAACTGCTTCTTGCTGAAGACGGCCGTAAGTACAGTAAAATCTTCTACAGTGAACTTGTAAGGATTATCGCTTGTCGTGGCTCCACTAGTCATCAGATACCAGTGTTCGAACTCATAACAGCTCGTGGGTGTCGCCTGTACAGTCGCCGTATCTCCACAGTAGTACATATCATCGCCCGAGAGTTCGCTTGCTGCGCCAATTGGGGAGGCGCCCGATATTAATACCATGATTAACTTCCTGCCAAACACAGCTGTAAGTGTAATATCTTCAGCAACAGTGAACTTGTAAGGATTATCGCTTGTAGTAGCTCCACCCGTCATTTCCCAGTATTCGAACTCATAACAGCTCGCGGGTGTCGCCTGTACAGTCACAAAATCTCCGCAGTAGTACGCACCTGCTCCGGAAAGCTCACTCGCTCCCGCTGTTGGGGAGGCTCCGACTGTAACCATAAACTGCTTCTTAGCGAACACGGCAGTCAGCGTTGCATCTTCCCCTACGGTGAAACAATAGAGATTACTTGCCGTCGTTGCGTCTCCGGTATCCCAGTAGAGGAAATCGTAGCACTCTGTAGGTGTAGCTTCCACACAGGCCGTGTCTCCACAGTAGTATGTACCTGCGCCAGAAAGCTCGGTTGCACCCTCTGTCGGTGAGGCCTCGACTGTCACCGTGAACTGCTTCTTGGCGAACACGGCTGTGAGTGTTGCGTCTTCCCCTACAGTGAAACAATAGGGATTATTTGCCGTCGTAGCGTCTCCGGTATCCCAGTAGAGGAAATCGTAGCACTCTGTAGGTGTAGCTTCCACACAGGCCGTGTCTCCACAGTAGTATGTACCTGCTCCGGAAAGCTCACTTGCCGCTTCTGTCGGCGAAGCCTCAACGGTAACCATGAACTCCTTCTTGCCAAACACGGCTGTGAGTGTTGCGTCTTCCCCTACGGTGAAACAATAGGGATTACTTGCCGTCGTTGCGTCTCCGGTATCCCAGTAGAGGAAATCGTAGCACTCTGTGGGTGTAGCTTCCACACAGGCCGTGTCTCCACAGTAGTATGTACCTGCTCCGGATAGCTCACTTGCCGCTTCCGTCGGCGAAGCCTCAACGGTAACCATGAACTCCTTCTTGCCAAACACGGCTGTGAGTGTTGCGTCTTCCCCTACGGTGAAACAATAGGGATTACTTGCCGTTGTTGCGTCTCCGGTATCCCAGTAGAGGAAATCGTAGCACTCTGTGGGAGTCGCACCCACACAGGCCGTATCTCCGCAGTAGTACATACCGTTACCCGAGAGTTCGCTTGCTGCACCAGTTGGGGAATCTCCTACTATTAATACCATGAATAACTTCTTGCCAAACACGGCTGTGAGTGTTGCGTCTTCCCCTACGGTGAAACAATAGGGATTACTTGCCGTTGTTGCGTCTCCGGTATCCCAGTAGAGGAAATCGTAGCACTCTGTGGGTGTAGCTTCCACACAGGCATTGTCTCCGCAGTAGTATGTACCTGCTCCGGATAGCTCACTTGCCGCTTCCGTCGGCGAAGCCTCAACGGTAACCGTGAACTGCTTCTTGGCGAACACGGCTGTGAGTGTTGCATCTTCCCCTACGGTAAAGCAATAGGAATTACTTGCCG
>LVBU01000377.1 GCA_001603185.1 Thermotogales bacterium Thermo_02
TTCACCTCTGCTGCAGTGGCGGGGACGGTGTGATCTCTGTTCTATCCAACATTGCACCTTCTCAGACCGTTTCGATGATAAGGGCTTCTATTGCAGGCGAGATAAATACGGCAAGAGACATACATATGCAGTTGCTTCCTCTGATGAATGCGCTGTTCGTCGAGACCAGCCCGATTCCGGTCAAGTATGCGGTTTATCTGCTTGGATACTGCGAAAACGAACTTCGCCTTCCTCTTGTGGAGTTGACTGAGAAGAATGAGAAAGTAGTTAGGGCAGCAATGAAGGAGTGCGGAGTCTTATGAGGTACGGACTGATCGGTTCGACTGGCAGAATGGGGCGTGAGATAAAAGAGGTCTTTGCACAACATGAGTTGGTGCTGGAGATAAGCGAAGAAGGCAGGAACGAGACCGGGGTCCCCGAGGTAATCGTCGATTTCTCGAATCGCGACGTTCTACCGACAACACTCGGAGTCTGTAGGGAGTTTCGTTCGGGACTGGTTATTGGAACGACCGCTCTTGAAGATAACGATTTAGCAAGTCTTAAGGAGCTCTCAAAAAGCTATCCCGTTGTTCAGAGCTACAACTTCTCAGTCGGAATCAATATACTTAGAATTCTACTCAGAGAGTCCAGGGAGTTCTTCAAAGGGATGGACGCGGAGATGATTGAAGTCCATCACAACAAGAAGAAGGATATGCCTTCGGGGACGGCTCTGATACTTAAGGAATCGCTCGGGATGGATATCCCCATTCATTCAGTGAGAGCCGGAGGGGTCCCCGGAGACCATGAGATTGTCTTTGCCAGCGAAGGCGAAGTGATAAGGATATCGCACAGAGCGATTTCGCGAAAAGTCTTTGCTTTAGGGGCTCTAAGAGCTGCCGAATTCTGCAGAACTGTAAAGAGCGGATTATACTCATTCGAGGAGGTTCTCAGATGGACGCAGAAACGATAATTAAGATGATCAAAGATTCGAAGAAGACAACTCCAGCCATTTGTTATCTCAGCGGTAACCTGAGAGGACTCGATGCAGGATCGCTAACTTTCGTAAATGGTAATGATTTCGGCATCCTGTCAGGAAACCTGAAGGAGATTAGAGCCTTTATAGAAAAAAACTCAGGGAAGATAGAAGGGCATTTTATCGAAGTCAGAGCCAGAAACTCGGCCCTCCCTCTGGCCGATATCTCAAAGTATGAGGCAAGAATCGAACCGGGAGCCATTATTAGAGATATGGTCGAAATTGGAAGAAATGCGGTAATTATGATGGGCGCAGTCCTTAACATAGGAGCAGTAATTGGAGAAGGAACAATGATAGATATGAACGTAGTCGTCGGAGGACGCGCAATTGTTGGGAAGAACTGTCATATCGGAGCGGGTGCAGTTCTGGCGGGCGTCGTAGAGCCTCCGAGTGCGTCTCCAGTAAGGATAGGAGACAACGTTGTCGTGGGCGCTAATGCTGTGATTCTGGAAGGTGTTGAAGTAGGTCAGAACTCAGTGATCGCGGCCGGAGCGGTCGTCACTAAGGACATTCCACCTTATTCGGTAGCTGCCGGACTACCTGCAAGGGTTATTAAGCAGTATGATGAGAAGACTGCTAGCAAGACGCAGATCGTCAAAGATTTGAGGGAGATTCAGGAGCAATAACATTGGCGATGGGAAGATTACTCCGCAAGGAGGTAGGCTATTATATGTTAGCCTACACGGAGCTGGAGAAATCCAGCTCCTTACCACTATGTGAAAGGAGGCAGGCGGCTTCCTCCCCACAGCTAAACCAGTGGGTCTCCGCCGATTAATTCGATGATTGTCCAGAAATATGGAGGTTCTTCAGTAGCGAACGTTGAGAGAATAAAAAACGTTGCTGCCAGAATAAAGAGGCGTGTGGAAGGTGGAGAAAAACTGATTGTTGTGGTTTCTGCCATGGGAAAGACAACAAACGAGCTCATAGCACTGGCCGGTAATCTCTCTTCACAACCGGCTCCAAGGGAAATGGATATGCTTCTGGCGACTGGAGAGCAAGTCTCGGCTGCCCTTCTAAGCATAGCCCTAAGAGAGTTAGGTGTCAGTGCAGTTTCATTCAACGCCTTTCAACTGAACATTAACACTTTCGGAGATTTCAATAATGCTAGAATCGCAGACATTAACCTCGGAAAAATCTACAAGGAATTCGAAGTCAGAGACGTAATTGTCGTAACAGGTTTCCAGGGCGTGAATGAGATTGGGGATTTGACGACTCTAGGAAGGGGAGGTTCAGATACTTCGGCGGTTGCTATCGCGGCGAAGGCTGGACTTCCATGCGAGATTTACAGTGATGTGGCAGGTATCTATACCTGTGATCCTAAAATCCACGACAGAGCAAGGAAATTGGAGTACATAACTTACGATGAGATGCTGGAGCTTTCAGCCCTCGGAGCGAAAGTTCTTCACTCTCGTTCAGTTGAAATCGCGAAGAAGTACAATGTGGAACTGATATGCCTCTCATCGTTCGCCGAAGAAGGAGGAACAAAAGTGGTCGCTAAACTTCCAGAGTGGCTTGAGCAACCAGTAGTAACCGGTGCGACTATAGATACGAACCAGCTGAAAGTAACAATCAACTATCTTCCCTCAAATACAGATACATTGAGCGAAATCTTCAACGCGGTTGCGAGAGAAAACTTCAACGTGGATATGATATCTGTTGTGAATGAGAACGGTCATTCGCATCTCACTTTCTCTGTAGTATCTGCAAATCCAGCAGCGATAAGGAGAACTATAGAAGGCGTGCTGAAAAAGTATAAGGATTGGGAACTGACGCTTGATAGTGATGTGGCCAAAGTCTCCACTGTGGGAGTGGGGATGCGGTCTAGCGCAGGTGTTGCCGCAAGGTTTTTCTCAGTTCTTCAGAATTCGGGCGTCAAGATAATCGCAACTACCACGTCCGAGATAAAAATATCCGTTCTGGTATCAAAAGGTGATGCCGGCAAAGCTCTGAAAGCTCTTCTGGATGAGTTTGAGCTGTGAAAGGAGACCTATATGCTCTCGAAAGTATACAGTCCCTTTGATCTGAAGATTAACAGAGCACACGGTGTGAAGGTCTTTACAGACGAGGGCGAATATATCGATACCTTCTCCGGAATAGGCGTGCTCGCTTTTGGTCATACAGATCAGCAGAGTGTGGACGCAGTTAAGAGAAAGGCAGAGAGATTCTCTCATATCTCCAATTACTTCCTTGATGATGATGCCCTGTTGCTCAGCGAAATGTTGCTAAAAATGGATGGCAGAAATGGAGAAGTCTTCTTCACTAACTCGGGGACGGAAGCAACTGAAGCTGCTATTAAGGCTGTCAGAAAGATGAAGCGAGGAAGACTCGTTTCGTTTGAAGGTAACTTCCACGGCAGGACTATGGGGGCCCTTTCCATTACTCACAACAGACTCTTGAGAGCTGCCTTTGATCCCCTGTTACCTGATGTTGTCTTTCTACCTAAATCGCGATCTGCCTTTGAAAATCTTGCTCGACAAGAGGAGATTGCGGCAGTATTCGTAGAAACAATACAGGGTAACAGCGGTGTATTAGAGTTGCCTTCTGATCTGCTGGATTCGATCGCTTCGCTGAAGAAAGAAAGGGAGTTCCTTATCGTTTGCGATGAGATTCAGAGTGGTCTCTGTAGAACCGGAAAGTACTTTGCGTACCAGCACTATGGGTTATCTCCTGATATTGTCACTCTTGGAAAGGCAATTGGTGGAGGCCTTCCACTGGGAGCCGCAATGTTTTTCGGTATTTCGCCTTTCACAGTTGGTGATCATGGGTCTACATTCGCTCCCAATCCCGTAAGCCTTGCTGCCGGGAGGTCAGTTGTGGAAAGAATGAATTGCGAGTTGCTGGAAGATGTTAGAATAAAGGGAGATTATTTCAGAAGGATGCTCGAGTCACTGCCCTGGATTGAGAGCACTCGTGGTAAAGGTCTTATGATAGGCGCTTCAACGCGTGATGCCAACGCAGTGAAAAGATTGGCATTTGACCGGAAGCTCTTACTGAATGTCACCGGAGGTAGCGTAAGGTTTTTACCGGCTCTGAATATCACGCAAGAAGAGTTAGACGAGATACTGAAGAGATTGAACTTTGGGGGTTAAGATGATTGATTTCGAGAGACTTGCTGCTGAATTTGGGACGCCGCTTTACGTTTATGATGCGAATGAAATCAGAAAAAGAGTACGATTCGCGAAGGGAGTTTTCGAATCTCTCAACGCCAATATAGTATTTGCACTCAAGGCAAATGGCAATCCCGCGATTCTAAAAGTCATGGCGCAAGAAGGAATAGGTGCCGATGTTGTCTCCAGAGGAGAGCTGCTGGCAGCAAAGATGGCCGGTATGCAGAGTATAGTCTGGAATGGTAACGGCAAACAACCCGAAGATATTACTCACTTCATTAATAAGAGCATTGAATACGTTTCTATTGATTCTCTCGAAGAACTGCCACTTTGGGACGGTATAGATGTTATAAAACTCCTCCGGGTCAATCCCGACGTTGATCCCCATACACATCCCCACATCTCTACCGGCCTGAAGACTCACAAATTCGGAGTGTCGCTTGATAAGATAGGTAAGGTAGTCGATCGTATTGATGGTCTGCACGTTCATATTGGATCACAGATAACTGACGTGGATCCGTTCTTGGAAGCTTACTCAAGGGTTTACGATTGCGCCAGAAAGTTCGGTCTGAAGTTTATTGATCTTGGTGGTGGCTGGGGCATAGACTATACTGGAGAGCAACTCGATATTGAGAGATTGAAAGCTGGCACTGAAGAGATTTTTGCGGATTATGACGGTAAGCTAATCGCTGAACTCGGTCGTTTCATAATAGGGCCTGCCGGTTATCTGGTTGCTCGTGTAGTAAGCCTCAAGCCTTCGGATAAGATCTTTGTGGTGACTGACGCTGGAATGAACACGCTTATAAGGCCTGTGCTATACGACGCCCATCACAGAATAAAGACTTTGAAGGGAACTGGAAAGACTGTTACTGTAGACGTTGTTGGTCCACTGTGCGAAAGCGGTGACGTTCTTGCACGAGATAGACGCATGGAAGTTCCCATACCTGGAAGCGTAATTGTCTTCGAGAATGCCGGGGCTTACGGATTCTCTATGGCAAACAATTACAACGGAATGCCTTTACCAGCTGAAGTCCTAGTTGATGGAGAAGACTATAGAATAATTCGAACAAGGCAGGGAATTGAAGAACTCTTCTCGAACGTTAAGCTCTAGACCACATGAAATCTCGATTCCCATTCCCCGATACCCTAATCTCAGAAAGTTATAAGGGACGGTTCTACATGCGAAAACAAGTAATATACCCTCACAGCGACTCTTCGAAGACGTAGTTTCAGAGCCATTTTCAATTAACTACCCCATAATGGTATAATCAAGCATCTGGCAAAAAAGGAGGCGAAAGAATGAGAAGACCGAAATCTCTCAAGACTCTAATGCTATTGTTGCTTGTCATGGTCATCAGTACAGTAATGATGTCATCAAAACTCGTACCGGAGATCGAGATCATAACCACCACTGAGGCCTATGATCCGATCAGGTATGAAGCAGCTTTCATTATAGCTGAAGGATGGCGTTCACTGGGCTTTCAGGTCAACGTAAGGCCTATGGAATTCTCAACAATACTGTCCAAGTTCTATGATCAGCAGGATTTTGATGCGACAATCCTTGGTTGGTCAGGAAGGGTCGAAAGACTTGATCCACAGCACTTCCTCGGAACACTTCACGGAGAACAGACGGATCTTGGCGCGAATAACCCAGGTGGGTATGTTGATCCAGAGTATGATGCTTTGTTTGAGAAGCAATCAAGGGAGTTCGATGTATTTGCCAGGAGAGAAGTGATATTGAAGATGCAGGAAATAGCTGCCAGAGATATTCCTGTAAACGTGTTGTTCTATCGTGACGAAGTCAATGCCTATAACAATGAACGTTTCTCCAATTATGTAGTTATGGCAGGTGAGGCATTGTACAATGAGTGGACTCCTCTCAGAGTCGAGCCTCTGACAGACAAGAGAGTTCTCACGATCGGGACTCCTCAAGAACCAGACAACATTAACCCACTTTCATCAACTTCTGTTTGGGGCTGGAAGTTCATGAGAATGGTCTATGACAAACTGGTCAGA
>LVBU01000378.1:0-647 GCA_001603185.1 Thermotogales bacterium Thermo_02
GATATAACTCGTATATCTCGCCTTCTTCTACTTTTCCGTCAGGGAAGGAGGCTACAGGCGGTCTGTTTACATCCAGAACCACTACAGTGAAGCTTCCTGTTGTTTCTGCCTCGCTGTCGGATACCTTTATGGTTACGGTGTATTCGCCACTCTCTTCGTAAGTCGGTTCGTAGCTGTACACTCCCTCGCTCACGCTTCCAGGTCCTTCAACGAGCTCAAAGAATAGCTCGTCTCCGTCGAGATCGAGGGACTGTTCCTTCAGGTCTATTGTAAGAACCTTCCCCTCTTCTACGACTTTGTCGCTTAGCATTAGCCTTGGCGGTCTGTTTACGTCTATTACTTCTATCTTGAATGTGACGATTATCTCTCCGCCCCTGCCATCACTTACCAGTATAGAGACTTCCTTCTCTCCGGCGTCTTCATACGTCGGTTCGTAGCTGTATGTTCCGTCTTCTATCTCTCCAGGTCCGGAGATAACTTCGAACTCAAGCTCGTCTCTATCCGGATCGGATGCAAAGGCTTTGAGATATAACTCGTATATCTCGCCTTCTTCTACTTTTCCGTCAGGGAAGGAGGCTACAGGCAGTCTGTTCACGTCCAGAACCGTTATCCTGATCGGTAGCGTTACGCTCCCACCCCTGCCGTCT
>LVBU01000378.1:867-2829 GCA_001603185.1 Thermotogales bacterium Thermo_02
CCTCGCTCACGCTTCCGGGTCCTTCAACGAGCTCAAAGAATAGCTCGTCTCCGTCGAGATCGAGTGACTGTTCCTTCAGGTCTATTGTAAGAACCTTCCCCTCTTCTATGACTTTGTCGCTTAGCATTAGCCTTGGCGGTCTGTTCACATCTATTACTCTGATGCTGAAAGAAACTACGCTTCTTCCACCCCTACCATCAGAAGCCATAATGGTAACCAGCTTTTCGCCTGCATCATCGTATCCAGGTCTGTATATGAACTTATCACCAACTATCTCTCCGGGACCTTCAACTGATATTTCTAGCTCGTCTCCATCTGGGTCAATCACGTGATTCGACAGTTGGATTACCAGTTCCTGTCCTTCCTTCACCGATAAGTCACTGAAGATCATTCTCGGAGGTCTGTTAACATCGACCACGTTTATTGAGAAGGAGCTCAGAACCTCGTTTCCAAAACCATCTCTTACCCTAACCACGACTTCTCTATCTCCAGCTTCGTCAAAGCCAGGTCTGTATTTGTAAACGCCATTCACTATCTCTCCGGGACCACTTGCAAGAGATAGCTCTATCTCGTCGCCATCAATGTCGAAAGCAATTGCCGCCAGATCTAATGATAGGAGCTCTCCCTCGTTTACTGTCTGATCTTCAACTGCCAGTTCGGGAGGTGCATTGACATCGATTACCTGGAGCTGAATGTCTCTTACAGTCTCGTTTCCTGACGAGTCTTTCGCAGATACTCTGAGAATTTTCGTACCTGAATCTAGGTAACCAGGAGAGTAAGTGTAGATTCCGTTATTAAGCTCTCCCGGTCCGTCCACTGAAAAAGTAATCTTGTCGTTATCTGGATCTTTGACAATCGTATTGAGATCAAATACTAAAGTCTCGCCTTCCAGAACTCTCAGTGGGGTTGTATCTATCTCCGGCGGTCTATTGACCCTGATTACATTTATCACGAGGTCTCCTGTGGAACTCTTACCCTGTTTATCGGTAGCCTTTATCTTTACAACCACTTCACCAACATATCTAAATCCCGGTTCGAAAGTGAAGTTGAAGCCAGACAGAGTACCGGGGCCATCAATCTTCTCAAGGGTCACTTCATCGACCTTTTCATCCTTCACGTATGGTTTCAGGTTAACACCAAGCTTTTCTCCCTGATTAACCACCTGGACTGGAGCTTCCAGCACTGGCTCTTTGTTCAGAAGAGTTGGGAGAGTCACTATTAGTATAACTGCCACGACTACCGCCACCACTAGCGTGTAAATCATCCACTTTTTCATTTTCTTCCCCCCATTTCTTTTATGTCAAATTCTTTGGATGCGCTTTTTCGATTATTCACAACAATAAAGATCTTACCATCAAAACCTCAAAAGCTATCTGTCTCAGAGACGCTCCTCCAGGTGTTTGGAAATCTCTTCTTCTTTCGCTTTCCGAGTTTCGGAAGGAGGCTCTTTAAAGAGCACAACTACTTCATCAAAGCCCATGCCGAGAAGGAATCCCTGAAAGAAATTCCTGGCGCTATCTCTGGAGGTTTCCTCTATACCCATTTCGTAGGCACTTTGCAAAGCTTGTCTCTCAATATCTGCACTATAGGATTGAAAGAGTTTCAACATATCTCGATTTCCAAAAATCTTCACCAGGACACCACTCTGGTTGATAACTCGTATATCTGGTATCTTGCTTTGCGGTATTGTCACTTCAAGATTTGGTGGGGGTAACGTGAGTTTAATCCGTCTCTGTTCGCCCTCATATATCTCAATCGAATTTCTGTCTATACTCCTGAGGTCCAGGTAGCCACGAACCTGAAAGGGGACTATAAAAATATACCTCTGAGAGGTTCCGGGAACGAGGCTCCCCCTTTCAGGCTCAAATATCAGGAGTGTCGTCATTCTCGCGGTACTGAGATCTGCAACCCTCTCTATTCTGTGGATCACCGACTCACTCCTAAAAACGTTCTTCCTTGTCC
>LVBU01000379.1 GCA_001603185.1 Thermotogales bacterium Thermo_02
CTCTCGGATCCGTAATCACGCCAGTGATAGCAGAAGCCGCGACAGATAAAGGTGAAGCAAGATACACTTCCGATTTTTTGCTTCCCATTCTACCCGGGAAATTTCTGTTAGTGGTTGAAATTATAACCTCGCCGTCAGTCGCTCTGCCAATTGTATCAGATGGTCCGCCCAAACACGCAGCACAGGAAGATTCCGCAATTTCGCAGCCCGCGTTTTGGAAAATTTGTTTGAGTGAAATTCCGCTAATTGTTTCTTCTTCCAATTGTTGAGCGACCAACGTGCTTGCGGGTACAACAAACGTCGGTACTTTCACTTCATTTCCAAAAATTATTTTTGCGGCATTAACAAAATCGGAAAGTTTGCCGCCCGTACAAGAACCTATATAACATTTTGTGAGTTTTGTACCTTGAACATTTCTAACAGTGTCACGGTTATCCGGGCTATGCGGTTTTGCAACAAGAGGTTCTAATTTCGAAGCATCATATTTATAAATGGCTCTATATTTTGCGTCAGCGTCACTTTCAAAAATTTCATACGCTTTGTTTGTTCTTTGCTTCACATAATCTTCCGTCACTTTATCAGCTTTAATAATCCCATTCATCGCGCCCGCTTCAATTGCCATGTTTGTCAAAGTCATTCTTTCATCCATCTGCATATCAAAAACCGCTTGTCCGTCAAACTCCAAAGCACGGTATGTGCCGCCGTCTGTTGTAATATCGCCAAGCACTTGTAAAATCAAATCCTTCGCTGTTATATAGGAAGGGAGAGCACCGTTAAAAATAAATTTCATCGACTCAGGAACTTTTTCCCAAATTTTTCCTGTGCCAAGAATGAATGCGGCATCAGTATTTCCAACGCCTGTAGAAAACATTCCGAACGCGCCGGAAGTGCAAGTGTGGGAATCCGTTCCGAACAGCACTGTACCTGGAACGTTGTAACCTTCCTCGGCCAGCGCTATGTGGCAAACACCTTTGTATCTGTCTGTACCAACATCATAATAATTCGGAACGTTGAATTCTTGAGCGAACTCTCGTAAAATATTTACGTTTCTATTTGCCTGTGCGTTCACAGTAAAAATGTAGTGATCGGGAAAAATCACAAGTTTTTCTTTATCCCAAATTTTTGCTTTGTCACCGAACTCGCGTTTCCAAATTCCAATTGTCGGCGGTCCGCACACATCGTGCGTCATCAAAACATCAACATTCATCCAAATATTTTCACCGGGATCAACGTGACGTCTGCCCGATGCTTTTGCTAAAATTTTTTCTGTTATTGTCATTCCCATAAATTTATCCTTTATATAACTTCAGATACTTTTTCGTTTTCGGAAATTATTTGTGTCTCTTTCAAGTGCAATACTTTTTGATTCAGCGCGCTCAAATATGATTTAGCGCTTGCTTCAATTATATCGGTAGAAATTCCTCTTCCTGTAAAAGATCTTTCTCCACTGCGAATTCTTACAAGTACTTCTCCCAATGCCTGGCGGCCGGAAGTAACCGAACGAACTTGATATGATTCCAATTCCGATTTTATATTTAACGCTCTTTCGATCGCGTTGAAAACCGCGTCAACCGGCCCATCACCCGTTGCGGCTTCTTCAAAAACACGCTCGTTAGTTTTGATACGAACAACCGCGTTTGGTATCGAGTTTGTACCCGCGTGAATTTGCAGATAAGTCAATTCGTAAGTTTCATCACGCTTCTGTATTTCATCACCCATAAGCATTCGTAAATCGTCATCGAAAACTTCTTTCTTTTTATCGGCAAGTTCTGTGAAAGCATCGTAAACATGCTGGAGCTCTTCTTCTTTAATTTTATAACCAAGTTGTTCAAGCCGGACTTTTAATCCATGCCTTCCTGAATGCCTGCCCAAAACAATTTTGTTTGTATTGATGCCGACACTTTCGGGCGTCATTATTTCATAAGTTTCGCGGCTTTTCAAAACCCCATCCTGATGAATTCCAGATTCGTGCGCGAAAGCGTTTTCGCCCACAATGGCTTTGTTGCGTTGAACCATCATTCCGGTAAAAGCGGAAACCATTTTGCTTGTGTTAAAAATTTCCTGAGTATTAATTTTTGTGAAATAGTTGAGCAAATCCTTGCGAACATTTAAAGCCATTACAAGTTCTTCAAGTGACGCGTTGCCAGCGCGTTCGCCTATTCCGTTAATTGTACACTCAACCTGGCGTGCACCATTTTCAATCGCTGCGATCGAGTTCGCGACAGCCAAACCGAGATCGTTATGGCAGTGAACGCTTATAATCGCTTTGTCGATATTCGAAACTCTCTTTTTTAACTCTGCAATTTTTTTCCCATACTCAAACGGCAAAGTATATCCGGTAGTATCGGGAATATTTACAGTTGTAGCGCCGGCAGCGATCGCGGTTTCTATAACTTCCGCTAAATAACCGATGTCGGTTCTTCCAGCGTCTTCCGCGGAGAATTCGACATCATCAGTAAATGTTTTAGCGTACGCAACCGCATCGTGCGACATTTGAATAATTGTTTTTCTTTTCTCTTCTAAAGTAGCGCCGTAACGCGGATGACCGAATTTACCGAGTATGTGATAATCCGATGTACTTGAAAATGTATGAATTCTTTTTCGCGGAGCGGAAACCAAAGCATCCGCTGCAGCTTTAATATCTTTTTCGCTAGCGCGGGAAAGCCCTGCTATTATTGCGTCAACTTCCTCAGCAATTCTTTTAACGGCTTCGAATTGCGCTGGAGACGAGACAGGAAATCCTGCCTCAATTACATCCACTTTTAATTTCGCGAGTTGATGGGCGATTTCAACTTTTTCGTGAACATTTAATGAAGCGCCCGGCGATTGCTCGCCATCCCGCAACGTTGTATCAAAAATTAAAATT
This sequence comes from Thermotogales bacterium Thermo_02, assembly GCA_001603185.1. Taxonomy (GTDB): domain Bacteria; phylum Thermotogota; class Thermotogae; order Petrotogales; family Kosmotogaceae; genus Mesotoga. Next base: position 2,867 of record LVBU01000379.1, read on the forward strand.
CTGTTTTGTTCCATTTCAAAACTCCGTTTTGTTAAAGCGTGAAAACATTCAACGCTTCTTTTGCAAATATTTTTTCGAATTCCTCTATAATCTTGTTTGTCATTTCATCCGTAGAAACAAGATTATCTTCATCTTTAGAGATATCTTTAGTTCTGTAACCTTTTTCGAGAACGCTTTCAATTGCCGTTTCCAAAACTTCCGCAGCTTTATCCATTTGGAATGAATATTTAAGCATCATAGAAACGGATGAAATTGCTGCAATTGGGTTTGCCATATTTTTACCGGCAATATCCGGCGCGCTGCCATGTACAGGCTCGTATAGTGCGTATTTAGAACCGAGGCTCGCGGAAGGCAACATACCTAAACTTCCTGTTATCATAGCCGCGATGTCGCTCAAAATGTCGCCAAACAAATTTGATGTTACAAGCACATCAAATTGTTTTGGGTCGCGTACAATTTGCATCGCCGCATTATCCACGTACATGTGATTCAACTGAATGTCGGGATAATTTTTATGAACCTCGATTACTACTTTTCTCCAGAACTGAGAAACCTCAAGAACATTTGCTTTATCAACAGAGGTAACTTTTTTATTTCTCAATCTTGCCAATTCAAAAGCCGTGCGTGCGATCCGTTCGACTTCCTCCTTGGAATAAATCATTGTGTTGAAACCTTTTTCTTCGTCATAACCGCGCGGCTGACCGAAATAAATTCCACCGGTTAATTCGCGAACAATCATAACGTCTGTTCCTTTTAATACTTCATCTTTTAATGATGAATATGAGAGCATAGGAGTATATACTTTTGCTGGACGAAGATTAGCGTACAATCCCAGTGCTTTACGCAATTTTAGAAGAGCCGCTTCCGGTTTTAAATTATGCGGCAGGTCTTCCCATTTTGGTCCGCCAACCGCGCCAAGAAAAACAACATCGGAATTATAGCACTCGCCTAAAACTTCGTCGGTTAATGGAGTTCCGTTAACATCGTAAGACGAACCGCCGATAAGTTGAGTGTTGAATTCAAATTCCGTGTTGAATCTTTCTCCAATCAATTTTAAAACTTTTACTGCTGAATTAACAACTTCGGTACCAATTCCATCACCGGGCAAAAGTGTAATTTTGAACATCATTTTCTCCAATACTTTTCTATGAACCACAAAGCGCTTAGCGCTATGTACAATTTATTTTTTAATCAACCAGCTCATCATGCTTCTTAATTGCGAGCCGACTTTTTCTATAGGATGATTTTTGTTTTCTTCTCTTAATTTATTTAGTAACGGTTGACCGTTTTTGTTTTCGTTGATCCATTCTTCGGCAAATTTGCCACTCTGAATTTCATCAAGAATTTTTTTCATTTCTTTTTTACTTTCCTGCGTAACCACTCTGCTTCCGCGTGTCATACCGCCATACTCAGCCGTATCGCTAACAGAATAATTCATTCGTGAAAGCCCGCCTTCGTAATAAAGATCGACTATTAATTTCAATTCATGCATACATTCAAAGTATGCGAGTTCAGGATCGTAACCTGCTTCAACCAATGTTTCAAATCCCGCTTTAACAAGTTGCGCGGAGCCACCGCAAAGGACTGCCTGCTCACCAAATAAATCGGTCTCTGTTTCATTTTTAAATGTAGTTTCAATAACTCCCGCGCGTGTACCTCCAATACCTTTAGCCCACGCAAGCGCTGTTTCTTTTGCTTTTCCTGTTGCGTTTTGTTCGATTGCGATTAAACATGGTGTGCCGCTGCCGCTCTGGTATGTTCTTCTTACCAAATGTCCCGGGCTTTTCGGCGCTATCATTATTACATCAACATCTGCCGGTGGAACAACTTGTTTGTAAAGAATATTAAAACCGTGCGCGAATGCTAAAGTTTTACTAGCTTTAAGATGAGGTTTAATT
>LVBU01000029.1 GCA_001603185.1 Thermotogales bacterium Thermo_02
CAGTTACTGATAGACATGTGCTACTGATTGAGGACATAGTTGATACGGGCGGTACTCTTCGTTACATAATAAATTACATATGGAAGCAAAAACCAGCAGATGTGAAACTCGTTGCACTTTTCGAGAAGACCATTCACGATCACGGAGTAGAAATTGATTTTACTGGCGAGAGAATAGGAGATCAGTTTATTGTGGGTTACGGGCTTGATTACGATGAAGTCTATAGAAACTTGCCTTATGTGGGGTATCTACGGTCCGAATGAGATCAAGAGGCAGCATGTCGGTACTTGTACTTTCAGTTATGTTGATGTGTATTTGTACAATCTCTATGATCTCGGTTCTCAGAATCTTGAGTATTTACCGTAATACGACCTATATGATGGTCGAGGTTTCGGTAAAGAGAGGTGTTCTCGAATCGGCCTCAAGACTCCTGGAATTCAGTTTTAGAGAGAATCGTGAACTCGATATTGAGTTGAATGGCTTTGAACTGAAAACCTTTCTTAAAGACGGAAAATGGTGTGTTTCAATAGATGATGGTGACTATAAGAAGATAATGTACGCCGAGGGCGGGTGAGATACTTTGCTAGCTATATCGATTGACTCTGGGTGCGCTCCGATAAGAGAGTATGTGGAGAAGCACAGGCTTTTCTTTATGGGTATGAAGATAATAATCGACGATAAAGAATATACCGACAGTTTTGGATTTCAGGAAGAGACTTTCTACAACATTGTTGAAAGCTCCAAAGAGTTTCACACGGCACAGCCTCCATTGGGTCAGGTTATTGAGTATTACAATGACATAAAGTCTAGAGGGTTTACACAACTTCTGGATATCCATTTTTCCTCGAAAATGTCTGGCCTCTACGAGACATGCGTTATGGCTTCCAAAATGGTTGAGGGTCTTGAAGTGCGTGTAGTAGACACTACCAAAGTCTCGATTGGCTCTTTTTTAATCGCTAAGAAGCTTATAGAAATGGCTGAAATGGGTACTGACATAGAGGAGATAATCAAGGTTGTTCCACGAACTATTGAGAATTCCTTCATGGAGTTCAGTGTTCCAACCCTAAAGTATCTAGTGAAGAACGGAAGGGTGGGCCGTGCTCAGGGCCTTGCAGGTACTCTCCTTAATATCAAACCAATTCTCTCTGTCGATAACGAAGGATTCATAACGCCTATAGCAAAGCTGCGGGGTATGAAGAAATTGCAGGAACAGATGGTTGCCAACATAGTCAGTTTTCTCGACTCCAGGAGAGAAAAGATCGTGCTGTACTCGATTTACGGAAGCGCTGAGTACAAATCTATTATGGAGGAAACGCTTAACAAAACCATCGAAGCTATTGAAGGCTCTCTCGGAGTTGAGCCCGGAGCAATCGAGCTTGTGACGGGAAGAATTTGGCCAACAATTGCCTGTCACAGCGGACCGGCAGTTTTCGGATTGGCCTGTTACGGGGAGAAAGAGTAGACAAAATGCTCCTTGAGCAATTCCTGGAGAACGCAGAGAGGTGCATCGAGCAATCCACTGCTGAATCACTTCACTTGGAACTGCATAAACTCGCTAATAGAATCGATAAAGAGGAATTTGATTCCCTCTCTTCCTTAAGAGAGTATCTAGACAAGTTTCTCTCGTACTTCTCGGTTTTAAACTCTCTTCCCTACGAACGTCAGTCGAAGAGGAAAGCAAACGGAATTGAGATGATCGTCAGACTGAGAGAGCTCTTTCTTCTCCGTCAGGCAGATCAACTCGAGGAATGCATGGGAAAGCCTGTGGCTTCAAATACCGCTGTGAAGTTTGCGAGCTCCGTTGGGGAGGCCAGGGCAAGGATTCTGAAGAGAATGGAAATCGATACTGTGGGCAAACTGGCAACCTATTACCCCCGTGATTATGAAGACCGTAGAACAGTTGTACCGATATCATCGATCGCAGGAGATGAGAAAACCAGTGTTAAGGGACAACTCCTCAATTTCTCAATCAAGAAGGTTTCTGGATATTCAATACTATCTGCAGTTGTAAGCGACGGCTTTGGTCAGATACTTCTCAAGTGGTTCAATCAGGATTACATTGTCCAGAAACTCATTAAGGGAAGAGAGTACATAATACACGGAGTGGCTAAGAAGACACCTTTTGGTCCTCTTGAGATGAACTCCCCAGAGATTGAAGAGATAAATGGTGATGTTCCCAGAGAGATACTTCCGGTCTACTCTCTTACCTCGGGAATCTCGATGAAAATGATGCGTAGAATCGTCAGAAGAAACCTGGGCGTGGTCAGAACCTTTGAGGATTTGATTCCTCAGGAGAACAGAAAGAAGAGAGATCTAATAAGCAGAATGCATGCGGCTGTAGCCATACACTTCCCAAAAAGCTTCTTTGAGCTGGAAAGGGCAAGAAAGTATCTAGTGTACGAAGAATTCTTCCTCTTCGAACTGGCAATTCTCTACAATCGAGAGCAAATTCGCAAGAACCGCGGAGGAATAGAGAAAGTCTTTACGGGGAGCCTCGCAGATCGGCTTCTAGATAGTCTTCCTTTCAGGCTGACAGCGGATCAGGTCAAAGCGTCGCAAGAAATTAAAGAAGATATGAGATCTCCAAATCCTATGAATAGATTGCTTCAAGGTGATGTCGGCTCCGGAAAGACACTTGTTGCAGAACTTGCTATAGTGGACAATTTCGAGGCCGGATTCCAGAGTGCATTAATGGTACCCACGTCAGTTCTCGCCATGCAACATCACGAAAAACTGAGAGATGAGCTCTCTTCTGTAGGGATCAGGGTGGAAATCCTGACAGGTTCATTGAAGAAGAGTGATCAGGAGAGGATCAGATTTGATCTGGCGACGGGTGAAATAGACGTCATCATAGGTACACACGCTCTTATTCAAGAGGGAGTCGACTTCAAGAATCTGGGACTGGTAATAGTTGATGAGCAACACCGTTTTGGTGTGAAACAGCGTGAAGCGCTCACAAACAAGGGACGTGTTGTTGATAACCTTGTAATGACAGCCACTCCAATACCACGCACTCTCGCTTTGACTGCATATGGCGACCTGGATGTTTCGACTATTGTTATGATGCCGGAAGGACGGACTGCTGTTAGAACTCTTCTTATAACAAGGAGCCGAGCAAAGGAACTGTATTCGTTCATCAAAGACGAATTGAAGATGGGACATCAAGCATTCTTCATCTACCCTCTTGTTGAAGAATCGGAACAGATAGACCTGAAGAACGCTACCGACGAAGCGGAGAGGTTAAGAAAGGAAGTCTTTCAGGACGTTGGAGTCGAGTTGCTCCATGGTCGTATGACAGACAGCGAGAAACAGGAGATTATGGAACGCTTCAGAAAGAAGGAAAGTATGATACTTGTCTCGACAACAGTCGTCGAAGTTGGAATCGACATACCATCGGCAACGGTCATGGTCATCGAACATCCCGAGAGATTTGGCCTCGCACAGCTCCATCAGCTTAGAGGAAGAGTCGGCCGCAGTTCTCTTAAGTCTTACTGCATAATGGTATTGAACAGCGGTATCTCAAAGGATGCTCTCGATAGACTTCGCAGTTTCGCTACTACCACCGATGGTTTCAAAGTGTCGGAACTTGATCTAGAACTTAGAGGACCGGGTGAGTTTCTGGGGCTGAGACAACATGGTATGCCACAATTTCTGCTCGGAGACATAGTGAGAGACGCAGATTTATTGACTGAAGCACGTGCTGATGCAGTAGAGTTCCTGCGAAAAGATCCAGATCTCCAAAACTCTGGACACTTGAGAATTGAGATTGACAAGAGATATTCGGAGACTATAAGTCTAATCGAGGTTGGATAGGATTGCTTTCCATAACGGGTGGTAAGTGGCTTAGAAGGAGAATTGAAACTACTTCAAGAGAAGTAACAAGGTATACCCCTCAATCTGCCAGAAAGGCTCTCTTTGATATAATAGATGTACGAGAGAGGAGCTTTATGGATCTCTTCTCTGGAAGTGGCATTATCTCTTTTGAAGCTGTTAGCAGGGGAGCCGCAAGGGTCGTCTGTGTTGATGTTTCTAAGCAGTCATGTCGAACTATTCTCAATAACAGGAACTCTCTTGACCCAGAAATGAAGTTGGAGATTCTCTGCAGAGACTTTAGAAGAGTCATACCATCTTTACGCAAGAGTGGTGAATCATTTGATTTTGTGTTTGCTGATCCGCCATTCGATAGTGAATATGTCGAGCCCTTGCTAAAAACCATCTCAAACAATGAAGCCATACTAAAACCTGGCGGGCTTCTAATAGTCGAAACTTCAACCAGGGAAGAGAGAGAACTCTTGCCTGAGGCCATCCCCTTCGTGGAGATAGTCGATAGGAAGAGTTATGCAAGCATAGTCTTTACTTTCTTGGCCAGAGTGTCTGATGAATAGCGTCCCCAAGACAAAAGCGGGAGACATTCAGAAGCTCCGATGCTTACCAACCTCGCCTAAAGGGGCTACGTTATAGACGAACACAGGCGCTTCGGGGTTACGTTACCAGCCCCGAATCATGCGGTCAACAGTTAAACAGAGTGATTGGGAACAACGATCAGTGCTTTTGACGCTAAACCGTCCTATACATTATCGGAAGCTGGCCTAGACGATATGAGCCTTGAATAGAGAAGTAACTTCAATTCGCAAATCCGATAGTGTGCACTTACTAGAAAGGAGGGGCGCTCATCCCCATAGATAAATCCAGGGATATCCGCGCAAGATGCTTTGATGATGAATATTCTTGTAGATGATTCACTCAAGAAACTTGCCAGAAAACTCCGACTTCTTGGCTTTGACACAGCTGTATGGAGCAAAAGCATTGATGAACTCGCTTCAAACGAGAGAGACATCTTCCTTACAAAGAGCCGACGATTTCTTGAGAAGGCTTTAAAGATGGGCATAAAGAGCTACCTGATAAAGTCTGATAGATGGGAAAGTCAGATTCGATCTGTGTTTCAGCGTTTAAGAGTCTCTTTCGAAGATCTTAGGCCGTTCAGTAGATGTACGATTTGCAACGGTTCACTTGAAGAGCTGGCAAAGGACTCTATAACTGGCGAAGTCCCAGAATACATCTTGTTTACTGCGGCTCAATTCCACAAGTGCACTCTCTGTGGGAGAATATACTGGAGAGGTAGCCATACAGTCCATCTTGAAAGACTTCTGGAGATCACGAAAGTGAGTGGTGATACAGCTGAAAAGAATACCCTTTGAGTTTTCTCACGACAGGCTTGTTAAAAGCCTGATAGACATAGTCTCGTCTAAGGCCTCTGGAGAGGCGGATCTCTTCTTGCTGGAAAAGTACAGAAATCTTTATAAGGAAGTGACTCTCGAGGAGGGGTTCAGAAGAACGGGTAGAGAGATCAGACTAGAGTCGAATCCATGTCTGGCCGAGATTCCATCAAGAACTGCTAAATGCAGACTCCTTCTGAATTCCGACAATGAAGAGATGGAGGTTTCGAAATCAGTTTTTCAGCTTCAGTACAAAGGTGAACCGCTGGGGTTGATTACTTTTCCCATAGAAGCGTCTTTCAACTCAGAAGTGCTAGAGACTGTGCTGGAACTGGAAATGGTACTTGGTTATTCTCTAGAAAGAACAAGTGAGCAGGAGGCCTACAGAAGGCTAAAGCTCGTTTCGAGACTCACTTCAGTACTAGAAACAGAAACAATGATAGAGCAACTGATCTACAGATCGCTTGAGATCGCCAGGGAGATGCTGAGAGTCAGATGGATCTTTTTTCTCGAACGCGCTAGTTCGAAATTCCTTCTCAAAGCAGCGATTGGCGATGGAGCAAATCCCTTGAACGGAATTGAGTTCTCACTACTGGAGGACGAAGAAAAGGAATTAAGGCAGATCAGACTATTCGTATCTGCCAAGAGGACAAGAGTCTCTACCGCCCTATTCAGTGAATCTGCTACTGTTGGATCATTCATTGTACTACCATTATACTCCGAAGGAGTTTTCATGGGTCTGATAGTAGCTGCTGACAGGGAGGAAGTTGAAGGCGAGTTCAGACCATATAGAAACCTTGACGAGGAAGATCTTAAGATACTTGATGATGTTGGGAGAAGAATGGCAGTAGCGATAAGTCGGTTAAGACTGACTTCCAGGCTTGAACTGGAAGTGCGAAAACTCAAACAACTCGGGAAGAAACATGAGGAACTCATAAAAGAACAGCGGGATCAGCTCTTCAAGCTAGGCGCGCTGCACAAGATATCCCAAGCGATGAAACGGAGTCTAGATTACGGCAGAATAGTAAGGATTTTGCTTACGGGAGCTACGAGTGTGGGCGGTCTGAACTTTGATAGAGCTATCTTCCTCAGAATAGATCCAAGCAGAGCATCGCTTTCCCCTGAAGAGAGAACCGAGAAGACGGCGGAAGAACTTGATACGGGAAGAGCATTTTACGGAGATTTCACAAGGTATCTCGAAAACGTATCTCTTGTCGAACAGAGAGTCTCGGAAAAAAGGCCTCTCGTGTCCTTGTCTTATCAAGGAAACGCTATTCTCGAAAGGGTAATAACACGAAGAAAGATTGTCCATGTTACGCCAGAGACCATAAGATTCAGAGGAGAGGAGCTTTCAGCTTTGAACAAGATCATCGGGGCTGATGAATATCTGATCGCTCCAGTCTCAGGCGAGGAAGACGCGAAGGGACTGGTTATAGTAGATAATAGCTATTCAAGAAGCAAGATCAGTAATGCAGATATTGAGATTCTCGGGTTGCTCGCTGACAGTGCAGGCGTAGCGCTGGAGCTGACTGAGAACTATTCAAGACTTCTGGAAATAACCGAAAGCCTGGAAAAGGAAAGAAATATCTCGAACTTTTACCGAAGATCCGTCTCCAGCATACTGCAGTCGCTTGAGTCTTCGATTGTAGTCTGTTCCGTTACCGGGGAGGTCACAGAGATGAACAGAACTGCCGAGCTGCTTCTGGATGTTAGAAGAGAACAGCTAATAGGAAAGAATATTGAGGTTCTCCATCCAAAACTGACTGACATAATAGAGCTTCTCGCCGATGTATTGAGGATAGGAGAGACAATCACTCTCACAGAACAGTATCTAGAAGCTCTTGGAGAAGGCTACTTTGATGTTCGCATAACACCTCTCAGAGAGGACAATAGGGGACGTCTGAACGGAGTGATAATATCTCTGGATGATGTCACTCGAAGAAGGAAGCTGGAACAGGAGTTCAAGAGTCGTGAAAAACTTGCCGCTCTTGGCGAAATGTCTGCCAGGGTGGCACATGAGATCAGAAATCCAATTACGATAATTGGTGGTTTCGTAAAGAGAATATCGAACACTAACGACAAGGAAAAGATAAGAGAATATGCGAAAATAC
>LVBU01000380.1 GCA_001603185.1 Thermotogales bacterium Thermo_02
ACACAAAATCGTCATTTCTTGGACTAACTTGGAGGTAGAACAGGTATGAGCCATGTGTATGGTGTAGTCCCGTCAAGAAGGCTTGGCAGATCGCTCGGGATTTCCACAATCCCATTCAAGACATGCAATTACTCATGCATATACTGCCAGCTGGGAAGAACAACCAATATGACCGATCGTAGGCAGAGCTTCTACCCTTACGAGGAGATCCTCTGTCAAGCGAGGGATTTCATAAGCCGATATGGCGAAGACTCCTTCGATGTTGTCTCTATAGTCGGAGAGGGAGAACCCACGCTCTTTTCTCCACTCGATGAGATTACGAAAGGCTTGAGAGAGCTTACGTCAAGGCCTCTCGTTCTAATAACCAACGGCTCATTGCTGCACGATGTCTCGACTAGAAATGAGATAATGGATTTCGACATTGTTATGCCCACTCTTGATGCCTTCGATCAGGAAAGCTTCAGAAGAATCAACCGGCCCTTCGGAAAGCTCTCCTTCGAGAGTGTCTTTGAGGGACTTGCGAAATTCTCGCGCGAGTTCGATGGCGAGATATGGCTTGAAGTAATGCTGATCAAGGGTTACAACGATGACAGAAATTCTCTTGCAAAACTCAATAAAGAGATAGAGACTGTGAATCCGCATAGAGTGTATATAAATGTTCCGGCGAGACCTCCTGCAGAGAATTATGTGAAAATACCAGATGAAAACTCGCTGGAATTCGCGAAAACTTTGCTTGGAGCTACAGGCATAGAGAAGCTTCCTGAGAGCAGTTTCCTCTCTGTCGAAGACGACGCGTTCGGGGCAGTTCTTGAGATAATAAAACGACATCCAATGACGGAGATAGATATTGAAGCTTTGCTTAGGGAGAAATTCGGTGAGGAATCTGCCGAGCAGGTTTTACGAAAGCTCGACGACGATGCGAGTGTTGAGAAGAGCATCTATCGTGGTAAAGTTTTTTACAGATATGCATCTCGCTGAATTGAAGAGCAGAGGAATTGCCAGTCTCTCTGTTAATGCAGGCTCCTAGAAGAAGAGAAACTGCAACACTTCTAATCTGCCGCGGAGACCGCGTATTCGAGAGATCTATTCAGTCAAACCGACAGAAAAAACTTAGTGTCTTCATTTTCCTTTAAGCCTCCTTCTACAGTTTCTAGTGTTTTGGTCACTAATATCCGTCTTGCTGGATGAGAAACGCATACTGTCTGAGATTACTGACTTTGCAGTGAGAGTCCCTTTTCTTCCTTGGACTTCCGCGAGTTGAGGAGTATAATCAAACGTACAATTGAAGACGTAGATGACTTGTGTTCCTGTATACTCTAAATCCTCTGCAGAAAACTTATTCATAAGGGGGGTATTTAAGTGCACGGTAAGAATCTCATTCTCTTAGTTGTCTTCTTTATCGCTTTGCTATCGATTTCAATGGCCGACCCAACTGAACTGACAACCGACTGCGATCAGGCAAGGGAGCTTGCCAGGCAGGCATATATCTTTGCCTATCCGATGCTCGAAAACTACAGGACAATGTTCTTCCAGACATCGGAGTGGGGAGGATTCAATTTCTACAACCATGTGAAAACACTCTTTGGTCCTGAGAACAGAACCGTAGTCCGCCCGAACAACGACACGATTTATTCCACCGCCTGGCTTGATCTGCGAACAGAACCGGTTGTTGTGATGCTTCCGGCAGTTTCCGACAGATACTATTCCCTGCAACTGGTAGACTTGTACACTCATAATTTCGCCTATGCCGGTACAAGAGCAACCGGGACAACTGCCACAAATGTCTTGGTTGTAGGTCCTTACTGGAAAGGCGACATCCCGTCAGGTATAGATGATGTCTTCCGCAGCGAAGGGAATTTTGTCTATTGTGTCATGAGAACGGCGGTCAACAGTGAATTACAGGGAGATCTGGACAAAGTCCAGAAGATACAACAGCAGTATCTTTTGCAGATGCTCAGCAGCTACTGCGATACTGCGGCACCTACTGGGGTCAGTTATGATGACCTTCCGGCATTCGATCAAGCTGTTGCCGATTCGGCCGGCTTTATCGGTTACCTCAATTTCCTTCTCGGTCAGTTAGAGATTCAACCCTCGGAGGAGGAACTCATCCGGAGCTTTTCCGCGATCGGTGTTTGTCCTGACTGCTCTTTCGATACTGCAGATCTATCCGAGCCTGTGAGGGAAGCAATCGAATCTGCAATAGTTGAGGCACGTCAGGAGATATACTATCCCGGAACGGCAATGGGAAGCATCACAGACGGCTGGTCATTACCGGGAAGAATCTTTGGAAACAGAGAGAGAATGCAGGGTCACTATCTGATAAGAGCATCGGCAGCACATCTTGGACTGTACGGAAACGATCTTGAAGAAGCTTACTATCCCAGCTGCTTCTTCGATAGCGACGGAGAACCCCTGGATGCGTCCAAACATAACTATGTCCTGATCTTTAAAGAAGAACAGTTGCCTCCGGTCGATCCTAAGGGATTCTGGTCGATCACAATGTATGACGGAGATCAGTTCATGGTCGAAAACCCTTTGCACAGATACTCAATTGGTGATCGCTCCGGTCTAGAGTATAGAGAAGACGGCTCTCTGGTTCTATACCTTCAGCACCAATCCCCCGGTGAAGCGCAAGAGACCAACTGGCTTCCGGCCCCTAACGGGAAATTCACGATGACACTGAGAATCTATATTCCATCACCGGCCGGGCTCGATCCGCTCTACTGTCCGCCTGCAGTAAATAAGGCCGGAACGGTTGAGTGAGTTTAAGTTTCTAAGAATCAAAGCAATGTTTCTGCCAGTCTGATTACGTACGCTGCAAGAACCGTGGTAGGTTGTGCGTTGTAGGTTGTCGGTAAGAGCCGAGAAAGAGCATTGTCGAGAGTTCTGTTAAGAAACGTGGAGAGTGGAGCATGGAGAGT
>LVBU01000381.1 GCA_001603185.1 Thermotogales bacterium Thermo_02
AGTTGACATTTTGTTTATGAATGTGCTAGTATCTCAGTAATTACCTTTTTCATATTGTTTGGAGTTGTCCGGTTACTTATTCTGCTAGTACTGCCGTTCGTGCGGCAGAAGTATGGATATACTGATTCAGGAAAATGGAGGGTGGAGACCGTGAAGAAGTGGATAGTGAGCATTATCTTAGTTGCACTGATAACCATTCCTGTAAGTTGCTTTGCGGCAAGCGGATCTCAGGTCTTTACGTTTGCGGGACATAACGATGTAATGACGCTGGACGTTAGTCAGATGAACGACGAGATGTCTGCCTTGATTATGTATGCGCTGAACGAGGCCCTGATAAGAAACAGCTATGACCAGATCATTCCCGGTCTGGCAGAATCGTACGAAGTGTCCGAGGATGGAACTGTGTATACTTTCCATCTCCGCGATGCCAAATGGTCGGACGGGGTTCCGGTAACTGCTAAAGATTTTGAGTATTCCTTCTTGAGAACACTGAATCCGGAAACAGGATCCTCTCAGGTATCGAGTTTCGATTCGATCGTCAACGCCAAGGGCTATTACAACGGCGAGATTACCGACGCTTCTCTAGTGGGTGTAAAGGCTGTGGATGACAAAACATTCGTGATAACCCTTTCCTATAGGGATCCGTTCTTCCTAACTGAAATGGCCGAAGGAATCAATTTCTACCCAATCAGACAGGACTACGTGGAGAAATTCGGGATGTCATACGCCTCCAGCCCGGGGACATTTATTGGTTGCGGCCCCTTTGTCCTCAAAGAATGGGTTCAAGGTGCAAGAATCGTTCTTGAGAAGAATCCCGAATACTGGAATGCTGATAGAGTAAGGCTTGAAAGGGTTGTCGAGTTAATTATTCCTGATGAAAACACACGTGTGGGAATGTATGATCTGGGCGAGATTGACGCGATTTATTCTATTTCTAAGGTCCAGACGATTATGCACCCTGAGTTCGGAAGCAAGAGCGGCGGTACTCTACAGTATTTGGCCTTCAACTGCTCAGAAGGATTGGTCATGGAAAACATGAATCTTCGTAAAGCTCTTAGTTTCGGTATAGATCGAGAAGCAATCGTGCTTGCTATAGCTTCTCCAGGAACTATTCCCGTCGACAGAATGGTAGATCCTAGTATCATAGTTGATGGAAAGTCTTATACAGAGACATATCCGAATTCGACAGGAGTTCCGCCGAGCGGCAACACTGAACAGGCAAAGATCTATTTGCAGAAGGCGCTTTCGGAACTGGGACTTTCGAGACCAGCCGACCTTCCAAGAATCAACTACGTTTGTATGGACTCGCCAATTCATAAGCAATATGCAGAGGCTCTTCAAGCTGGCTGGAAAGATGATCTGGGCGTTAACGTCGAAATCAGTATTCTCCCTGTTCCACAGGCCATCGGAGCTCTTTTGTCAGGAAAGTTCGACATATTCCTGGTCGGCCAGTCAACCGGCGTGAACCCTGCAACGATTATGGACAACTTCACAGTCGGCAACAGCAACAACTACGCGAGGTGGGACAACGAAGAGTATTCGGGTCTGATAGCAGCCCAGTCTGTAAACCCTGTTCTGAAAGAACGACTGCTTCAGATTCAACAGGCCGAAGCAATCATTCTCGACAAAGTCCCTGTAGCTCCTCTATGGACACCAGGAACTGCATACCTCAGCAGGGAATATGTTAAGGACCTTCATTACGGAAGACAGACAGGATCGATAGAATTCATCTTTGCGCACATAGAGCACTGATTTAGGACGGCCCTTACTTGAACTGAATGCAGCCGCAGAAGTGTTTAGCGCGAGCGGCTGCATTTTTTAAGGCGTTGAGGAGTGAAGGATTTTGGTAAGGTATATACTCAGGCGGTTCTTGATCTCCCTATTGACTTTGTGGCTGCTCGCTGCGATCACTTTCTTCCTGCTCAGGCTTCTGCCGGGAAATCCCTTTCAGAGCGATCAGATTCTGACCTTCGAAATGCAGGAGAGAATGATGAACTACTACGGACTGAATAGGCCGCTCATCGAGCAGTATTTCACATACATGGGGAATCTTCTTCAGGGGAACATGGGTTATTCTCTTAAGTACACAAACAGAACAGTGAACAGCATTATCGTCAGAGCATTTCCGGTCTCCGCCGATTTAGGTCTGCGGTCTCTGGCTCTTGCGCTACCGGTGGGCCTGTTTCTGGGAATAGCATCGGCAAGAAAGCGAGGAAAGGCAGTAGATTATCTCTGTGTAGTCATTTCAGTAATCGGAGTTTCCATACCCAGCTTCATTCTTGGTTCTTTTCTGCAGTACATCTTTGCACTCAGACTCAAGATCTTGCCGATGGCCCAATGGACCACCGAAATGCACAAAGTTCTTCCGACGGTAGCGATAGCGCTCGGTCTTCTTGCGACCCTCACCAGAATAATGAGGGCGAGTATGCTTGAAGTTACTACTCAAGACTATGTCAAGACCGCAAAATCAAAAGGCCTTTCGGAAGGCAAAATCATATGGAGTCACGAGATTCGTAATGCCTTAATACCCATATTGACTATGCTTGGACCAATGGTAGCCAGTGTGCTCATGGGGACCTTCGTTATTGAGAAAATATTCGCGATTCCCGGTCTGGGTCTTCATTTCGTCAATTCAATAACCGGCCTAGATTATACGATGACAATGGGGCTAACAGTCTTCTTCGGAGCCTTTCTGGTAAGCGCTAATTTTCTTGTGGATATAGCCTACGGGATCGTTGATCCGCGTATCAGGCTGGCAAAGTGAGGTATATGTCATGACTAGAGACTTTGCAGGCATACCGAAAGACGAATTCGAATTTGCCGGAAAAAGCGAAGAAAAGTCCGAACTCCTGACTCGTCCTAGCATTTCCTTCTGGAGGGATGTATGGAGGAGACTTTTCAAAAACAAAGTAGCTATGACCGGGCTGGTGATTATTTTGGCGATTGCGTTGTCCTCGCTTATAATCCCTGAACTATCTTCTTACTCATATAGCCAGCAGAACCTTAGGAATATCAATGCGGCACCGTCTTCCCAGCACTGGTTCGGCACCGATTCGCTTGGAAGAGATCTATGGGTACGGACATGGTTCGGCGCTAGAGTATCACTCGCTGTTGGTATATTCGGTTCGATAATCCCGAGTCTTATAGGCGTTTTGATAGGGGGAATATCCGGATACTTCGGCGGCAAAGTAGACATGATAATCATGAGACTCATAGATATCATCATATGTATTCCTCAGATGCTGTCTCTTATACACATCT
>LVBU01000382.1 GCA_001603185.1 Thermotogales bacterium Thermo_02
AAAGGAGGCAGGCGGCTTCCTCCCCACAGCTAAAGCAGGGGGTCTCCGCCGATTAATTCGATGACTTCCGCAAGATCAAAGTGCCTTTAATCTGGTATGATCTCGTCCACGTCCTGGATGTCCTCTCGAACTATGAATGGGTAGTAAGTGACACACGATTTCAGGAAATGCTCCATCTGTTGGTGCAGAAGTCTTCTCCTCAAGGATATTTCACGCCGGAATCAGTGTGGACTGCCTGGAAGGACTGGGATTTCGGTCAGAAGAAAGATCCTTCGCGCTGGCTTACCTTAATTGCCTGGAGGATAATAAAGCGAGCGCAGAGCTCTACACCAT
This sequence comes from Thermotogales bacterium Thermo_02, assembly GCA_001603185.1. Taxonomy (GTDB): domain Bacteria; phylum Thermotogota; class Thermotogae; order Petrotogales; family Kosmotogaceae; genus Mesotoga. Next base: position 334 of record LVBU01000382.1, read on the forward strand.
AGACTACTCAATACTCTCCACGAATCTAATGCCTGCCAAAGGCAGCCGGCGATTCTTAATAGAATGGGTTTCAAAGTCTTCTTAGAATTTCTCCGGTTTCTCAGCCCGCAAGTCGAAGAGATATCCGCATTCCTTGCATACCCTAACAGTAACCTTGGATCCCATGGAAAAGAGCTTGCCAACAGGACTCAAAACAGCGTAGCCTGACCAGTAACCCTTTCCGATATTCAACGACCCACAGTCGGGGCATTTGTCAGTTCTGATCACAGAACCACCTCCTTGATCACTTTCAATGATAAGAGATATTGATTTTCTGTGCAACAGAACAGATCGAGCCAAGAAGAGCGAGATCCCGTATGTAAAGAACGAGGTCCCGTTTAGGATCCCTGAATAATACCATTTCGGGGCAGGCTCCACGGGATGACACGGAATGACAGTAAGAAGATCGGTGTCTAGTGGTTGGTGATTAGTGGATAGTGATTGGTGGAGAATCGAAGAGCATCGAGAGCACGAGAAGAAGAGAGAAAAAGAGAGAAGAGAGGTTCTCGTGAGCGAAGCGAACTCTCTCGTGATCTTTCTCGGCTCTTACCAAGAACCTGGACGCGGAGCGTCGGAACGATGAACAGATCTTCCAGCTCCAGAACGCTCTTCAGACCTCTTACCTCTCCCCTCTCACCTCTGTTCCACTTGGAACTGGCGGCGGGACGTTCTTCCCGCGTCTATTCGATCTGTATTCCGTTATACTTTGACATCGTCTTCCTGAGATCGCCGGTCACTATATCCTTAGCAGCTTCTGCAGCTAGTGTTATTGATTTGCTTGCGGCCGAATACTCTTCATTAGAGAATTGACCGAGGACGAAATCTATCATGTCTTGATTTTCCGGAAGCGGTCCGACGCCTATTCTTATTCTCGGAAAGTTACTGGAGCCGAGTTCGGTTATTATCGATTTGAGACCGTTGTGGCCGCCATCAGATCCGTTCTCTCTTATTCTGATTCTTCCAAGGGGGATCCAGATGTCGTCGTACACTATGACAATCGTGTCCTGCGGAGTGAAGTTGAAGTCTTTTACCATAGTCCTGACCGCGACTCCACTCAAGTTCATAAACGTGAGCGGCTTCGCGATGTAGGTCTTTGGTTCGCCCTCAAGAAGATGCGCTTCGTAGAGTTTTTTGTTGAAGCTCTTTCTGATTCCCCCTCTCCGTAGCTCATCCACGAAGAGAAAACCCACGTTATGTCTGGTTAAAGCATAACGTGGGCCGGGATTTCCCAGTCCTATAAAAAGGAACAATTTTACTCCTCTTCTTCTTCTTTCTTTCCCTTATTTATTACTTCCGGTTCCACGCCCTCATCTTCTAACTCTTCTTCTGTTTCCTCAACTTCCTTCGCTGCTCTTGGAAGCTCAACAAGCAAAACAGGATCTTCACCATCGACAAGAGGTTTAATGCCTTCGGGTATCGGCAGGTCCTTGACTCTAAGAATCGATCCTATGCCCAGCGACGAGACATCGATGTCTATCGAATCAACGATATCCTTTGGAAGAACTGAGACTGGAAGTTCGTTAAGTATGTGGTCCAAAATACCGCCCTTATCGACGCCGGCCGGTGTTCCAATCAATCTTATAGGGATATTGAGTTCCATCTTGTGACCCTGTGACGGCACAAACAAGTCCATATGAATGATCGAATCGGTAACCTTGTTTCTCTGAATGGCCTTGACGAAGGCATGATACTCTTTTCCTTCGAGATCGAGAATGATAGACGTCGTTTCGGCTATCTTATCGACGACTCTCAGCAGCTCGACCTTATCAATGGTGGCAGAGACGGACTCTTGCTCAGGGCCGTACAGAATTACAGGAACTCTTCCCTGTAAAAGCAGGTTCTTCGCTTTAATCTCTCCGCTGCGGGGTTCGGCAGCGAATTTTATATCGTGCATTTGTTTCCCTCCTCTATCTGAACAAAATACTCACTGAAAGATTCTTTCTAACACGAGTCAAAGCCTCTGCCAGCAGAGAAGCGATAGATAACATCCTAATATTTTCAGGCAGATCGCTGTGATAAATCGTGTCGGTTATAAAGACCTTCTCGATTTCCGACCGTGCGATTATCTCCTTGGCCTCCCCAGAGAAAACACCGTGTGTGGCGCAGGCGAATATCTTCTGGGCACCGTTGGATTTTAGCATCTTGCTGGCTTCGACAAGTGAACGACCGGTGTCTATTATATCATCAAAGATTATGGCTGTCTTTCCCTCAACTTCGCCTATTATGTGTACCATCTCGGCCATATTGTCTTCGGGTCTTCTCTTGTCCAGAATTGCCAGAGGTACTCCGAGCTTGGCCGCAAATTTGCTTGCCCTCTTGACCCCTCCGATATCGGGTGAGACGACGACTATCTCTCCTCTGTTGAAGGTGTTATCGCTGAAGAACTTCGAAAAGACCGGGAAGGACCAGAGATTATCGACTGGAATGTCGAAGAACCCCTGTATCTGTTCGGCATGTAGATCGATGGTTATTATCCTGTCGGCACCGGCCTCGGTGATTAAATTAGCTATTAGCTTCGCAGTGATGGGGTCGCGACCGCGCGCCTTTCTGTCCTGTCGAGCGTAACCGTAGTAAGGTATTACCGCGGATATGGAGTGAGCTGAGGCTCTTCTAAAGGCGTCTATCATTATCAGGAGCTCCATGATGTTCTCATTGGCAGGGCTGCAGGCCGACTGTATGATGTAGATGTCGTGCCCCCTTACGGTCTCGTCGATCTTCAGGTTTATCTCTCCGTCGGCGAATCTCTTTGTCTTGCAGTCGCCAAGTCTAACACCAAGATAGTTCACGATCTTCTCCGCAAGTGGAATGCTCGCGGAGCCTGCGAAGATCTTCATTTCATTTGTCTGGTAGGGCATCAGTCGTTATCCTCCCGATTCTTCCGATATTTGTCTTCCTTGTTTATCTGCCTCGCCCTTCCGATAGCCAGTGAGAACGGAGGAACGTCTTCAGTGATCGCCGAACCGGCCGCGGTAACGGCTGCCTCTCCAATCTCGACGGGCGCTACCAGAGAAGAGTTGCTGCCAATGAATGCTTTATCCCCAATTACGGTCTTGTACTTGTTCTTTCCGTCGTAGTTACAGGTGATCGTTCCGGCGCCTATATTTGCGTCCTCACCGACCGTCGTATCTCCGAGATAGGTGAGGTGCTGCGCCTTAGATCTCCTGCCAAGAGTCGACTTCTTCAGTTCGACATAATTTCCGACATGTGCCTCTTCCATGACTACGGCTCCGGGCCTGAGCCTGGAGAAGGGTCCGACTCTGGCGCCTGTCTTCACGTGGGCTTGAGAGACTTCAGATCGGATTATTTGCACGTCGTCTTCAATAGTTGAATCGAAGACTCTTGACATGGGGCCTATCACGCAGGAAGCGCCGATTGTGACGCTGCCGTATATGAATGTCATCGGTTCTATGACTGTATCGATACCGATTTTCACTTCCGGACCGATATACGTGGTATCTGGATCTACGATAGTGACTCCGCAGTCCATGAGGGCGTTGTTTATCCTCTTCTGGGCGATCTTCGATACCTGGCAGAGCTGCTGGCGGTTATTGATACCCAGCACCTCTTCGGGGTCGTCGATAATCATCGTGTCTGCTCTGGAGGCCATGCCCACCGTATCGGTCAAATAATACTCGTGTTGACTGTTGTTGTTCTGCAGCTTCTCTATGGCTTCACGTATGAAAGAGCCGCTGAACGAATAGATTCCCGTGTTGACTTCCCTTATCTTTCGCTCTTCTTCATTTGTGTCTTTGTCTTCGACTATCAGAACCCTTCCGTCTTTCTTCACTATTCTGCCGTAGCCGGACGGGTCGGGAGGAACCATTGTAAGAAACAGTACGTCCAGCCCCTTATCTCTTCTCTTTCCGATCATCTCTTTCAGTGTGGAGGCCTTTATCAAAGGTTCATCGCCGGCGATAACTATGATATCCTCATCGTCCAGAAACTCCTTGGCCATCATCACGGCGTGACCGGTGCCCAGTTGCTCGAGTTGCCTGACCGTAAGGACGTCCCTGTCGAGGACCTCTTCGACAAGTTCTGCCCTGTAACCCGTCACGACAACGATCCTCTGGACTCCGGCCTCCTTAAGCGACCTTACAACCCAGTTGACCATCGGCCTATCAAGAATCAGGTGTGAGACTTTCGGTAAATTAGACTTCATTCTCTTCCCGAGCCCTGCAGCAAGAACTATTCCAGTCACTCTGTTATCCTCCCTATTGAAGACATTGCCTTTCGCAATTTCCAATCACAAACATATACTAGCACATTAACAATCACGTGCCAGAAAAAAGAAGCTTCGCTAAGGTCAGATCATCTCTATATGGATATATCGGTCTTTTGTCGCCTATTCTAGAAGCGCCTTTACCTCTTTGAGTTTTTCGATGATCGGGATTCTCTGAGGACACAGCTCTTCGCACTTTCCGCACTCTATGCATTTCGAGGCGCGGTTCTCTTCCTTGACAAAGAGATTGTAGTTCTTTTTCGCCTCTTTTGCATCATCGAACATGAGCGCTACGTTGTAGAACTCAAAGGCGGTGGGAATAAAGACATTGTTCGGACATGGCATGCAGTAGTTGCAGCCGGTACAGCCGACCCCGGTCCTGCTTCTGTAAACGCGCCCGACCTCGGCGACCAAATCCAGTTCTTCAGGAGTAAGAGATTCCGGCACGGCGCGCTTGGCCGTCTCGATATTCTCCTTCACCTGCTCCATATTGGACATACCGCTCAGAACGACTCCGATTTCTGGATCGTTCCACAACCACCTGAGCGCCCACTGCGCAGGAGTCCTCTTCTTTCTGGCGGAATTCCAGAGATCGGCGACTTCCGGCGGCACTCTGTTTGCCAGTCTGCCGCCCCTGAGAGGTTCCATGATCACTATACCCATGTTTTTCTCTGAAGTATAGCGGAGCCCTTCGGCTCCCGCCTGGTACTTCAAGTCGACATAGTTGTACTGTATCTGACAGAACTCCCAGTTATAGGAATCGACTATCTCCTTGAAGACTTCAAGAGTATCGTGAAACGAAAACCCTATATGCTTTATCTTCCCCTGTTCAAGAGCTTTGTCCATGAAGTCGAAGAGGTCGTTTTCCTTAAGGTTTTTCCAGAATCTTCTGTTGAGGGCGTGGATCAAGTAGAAGTCGATCGAATCGGTCTGAAGCCTTTTTAGTTGCTCGTCGAGATAGTGGTCCATGTCTTCCCGGGTCTTTATAAGCCAGCTCGGCAGTTTTGTGGCGAGATGGACTCTCTCTCTATAACCGTCCTTAAGCGCTTCACCCACAAATGGTTCGCTCTCTCCGTTGTGGTATCCCCAGGCGGTGTCTACGTAGTTAACACCGTTATCGATCGCGAAGCGGAGCATTTTCGTGGCCTCGGGAAGGTCTATCTTTCCGTCTTGAAGTGTGGGAAGTCTCATGCAACCAAAACCAAGCGCAGATACTTCTTCACCTGTCTTTCCCATCTTTCTGAGAATCATATCGATACCTCCAGAAGTGTATAGGGGATTTTCGTGAGACAGTCTATTTTACAATATCTGCGCGTGATTTTGTATTAGTTGACTTTCCTGTCTTTACAGCGAGTCGTAAATCCTCTTCTCTCCGGTAATGGCTTTCAAAGGCGCGATATCCTGTGTCGTCTCGAGTGTGCCGACGTATCTGCCCTGAGAATCCCTGAGAGCTATGTACTTGATATAAACCGTCCTGGGCCCCATATTCAGCCAGAAATCTGCGCTATCTCTCTTTCCGGCCTTGAAGTCGGCGAGGATTCTGTTCACGACATCGACACTCTTTTGTGGATGACAGTTCTGAACCTTCCTGCCTATGATCGCACGGGTTCTCACGAAGATACGGTCGCTGCCCTCGCTGAAGAAACGCACGGTATCGTTCTCGTCAACAAACGTGACATCGAAAGGAAGAGAGTTAAGCATCACTCTGAGCTGATCGAGCGACAGGAAACCGCTTCCCAGATTGAGGAGGCCGTCGCCGCTTTCTTTTGTCTCACTCGAGAGCGAAAACTCTACGGGCATCGGACTGTATGCGAAATACCCGATCTCATCGAACTGGACCCTGATATCCTTCCACTCTTCAGTCGAGAGAAGCTTCAGCGCAGACGGAAAGAGGATCTTGTGTTCCTTGTAGATATGGTTTGAGAAGAGCTCCCCGATAGCGATAGAGACCTCGAAGAGACTCTTCGAATCTACCGCGCCGCTATCTACTAACTCTTGCAGCCTCTTTCTGAGTCCGCGGACTTCATCGTGCTCCTTCCACATGATCGCGGGTGGCTGAACAAGCCCGTGCCTCTCGAGATAAGGGAAGAGGACGTTCTCTTCCTTTAGAAAGTACTTCTCCACACTCTCGAGATAAGAGACCCACTCGCCAGGAGCTTTGCCGTCTTCGGCCTTCGTCTCTTGCCTCCTCATAGAGCCCGCTCTGTCACGGAACTCCTTTGTTCGATTCAAAATATCTCTGTGCTCTTCGCTGAGAATATGAAGGGGATGCCAGGGCTCAACGTCTATCTCCTCCTCGCTTAGAGAGTCTTTGAAGACATCGAGGTGGATATTGCACATCAGCTGAATGCTTTCAGCCGGCATTCCCTCATCCACGAGCTCCTGTTCGACTTTCGCTATATCTAGCGGCGTGAGATCCCTTACAACACTCATGAATTCCTCTTTCACCAGTTCGATACTGTCCGGGTTCTCATGCACCCTCTTTATAAGGTTCTTCAGAAACGTCTCTTTGTTAAACAACTCGCTCATACTCGTCCCTCCTACTCCTGGTACTAATGATGATAATCCCTAACGCTATTGAGTTCAGTAACATATGTTACGAAAAAGCCGGACAGCGAACTGCCCGGCCGGGTTGGTACTGGATGAAGCAGGAGGGATCTAGTACAAACAGTGTTCATAAATATATTATCACAAATTCTATCGGGATTGAACATCGTTTGAGAGAGAGAAGAGCGGTGGTTAGTGAATGGCAAAGACCTGTCTCTTATAC
>LVBU01000383.1 GCA_001603185.1 Thermotogales bacterium Thermo_02
AAGCGATACTTCTACACTGCGATCAGGAAGTTACAGAGTTGCTGAAGAAGAGAATTCGCGGTATCTCTCTTGTTGATTGCCATGGACTTGAACAATCTTCAATTCGTGCCATTCTAAGCAATGAGACCGTTAGATCAGACAGCAGATCTGATTCCGAGGAAACAGATTGTTGCTTTGTAATCTTCAATGGAATTGACAGCGGACATATAAACCAGGCAATCAGTTATATAAAGAGTCTTAGCCAGAGAAGATGGATTTTCGCGACAACGACTCCCAGTAATTTGGACTGGAGTCTTGACGAATTGCTGAGAGAGCTCATGTGTGAACACAACTACTTCAACGCTAGGAGAGATTCTAATGAGCGATAGCGACAGGGTTTATGTCGGGCTGGAAGAACTACCGAAAGTAGAAATTGTGAACATTCTCAACTCCGTCTTTGAGGACTACTCTCTTCCAATGCAATGGAACCTTGAGAGTTTTGAAAGGGATCTCCAGGAGAACAACGTTTCTCTTTCCTCTTCTTTTGTTATGGAAGTGGGTGGCGAAAGGGCGGGCATTCTCCTTATAAGCTTCAGAGAAAAGAGATCGAGAATAGATCTTATGGGCGTAATCCCTAAGTTCAGAAGGAGTGGGATCGGATTCCAGATGGTAGACGAAGTGATAAGGATTTCGAAGTGGAAGGGCTGTGAGCGTGTTACACTTGAGGTCTTGAAGAGAGATCTGCGCGCGTTAAGCTTCTACCAAAGATTCGGCTTTCGTGAGAAACGCGATCTTATTACCTTTTCCCTTAGGAGAAAGAGTAAAGGCGATTTTTCTTTCAAGTCTTCAACATGTGGTGCCGTTATGGAGAAGGCTTTAGAGG
>LVBU01000384.1 GCA_001603185.1 Thermotogales bacterium Thermo_02
ACATTGAGGCTGAGGATAACGAAGGAAGAACTCCTATCTTCTATGCTATAAAAGACTACAATATGGAAATGATTTCTCACCTTGGTGAGAGAGGAGCGAATGTCAATCATCAGGATCACAGCGGCAAGACGCCATCACACTATGCTGTCGAGGACAAGTGGGACGCGATTGAAGTGCTTACTATCCTGAGCAAATTTGGTTTAGTCCCAGATACAAAGGACAACGCCGGAATGACTCCGGAGGATTATGCCGCTTCAGAGGAAATTGTTGAATTCTTGAAAACGCTTTACTGAAATCTCTGACAGGTTTGCAGTTCAGTTTATGGAAGCCGGCTTCTGGCTATTGCAGAGGCCGGTTTCTTAATGACTAAAGACCCAGTTATCGGCGAAAGAGCGTTAGGAGCGGTTCTTCGTTCCAGAGCTAGGAGCTTTGTTCTTCGTTCCGACGCTTCGCGTCCAGGTTCTTGGCAAAGACCTGAGGAGCACGAGACTAAGAGAGAGGGAGAGACGACAAAGGGTCTGGGGTTTGGGGTCTAGGGTCTGGTAAGAGAAGGAAGAGCCTGAAAAAACGTTCTCCGTTCGCCGTCCCTCCGAGAAGGTACTCGAAAACGTTGCTCATCGGCTTTTGATCTAGATCCCCTCTCGAGAGGGGTGGCAGCATGCTCCTGCTGACGGGGTGTATGCTCTTGAGATCGGTTGTTGACTGTCGGTTAAGAGCCATGATCATTACCAGACCAAGAACACAGAGCCTACACGCCCCACCGCAAGCGGTCCCCCCCGCTCAAGCGGGGATTAAGATCAAGAGCAGAAGAGCGGTTCTTAGTTCCGACGCTTCGCGTCCAGGTTATTGGTAAAGACCAGAGGTGAGAGGAGGGAGAGGTCAGAGGTCAGAAGAGCGTAAAGAGACGTCCTCCGTTATCCGTCCACTGTCCTCCGAGAAGAGCATGAAAAGATGAAGAGCCGTCCTTGGTCCTTCGTCCAGGATCGTGGACCCGTCCTTGGAGAGAGGAAGAGCGGTTCTTAGTTCCGACGCTTCGCGTCCAGGTTCTTGGTTCTTAGCCCGGAGTGGATCCCGTATAAGACCACTACGGGATGACATTTGTGGGCTCCGAAAATTCTCGTCTTCTCGTGAGCGAAGCGAACTCTCGAAATCTCTCGTGGTCTTTTTCCGCTCTTACCGAAAACCCACAACGCACAACCTACCACGGTTCATCCGGCGCGTCGCGTCCACGTTTTTGGTTGAGAAGCTCAGCAAGATGAAGTGTTGAAAGTAGTGAGTTCTAAGCTCCGCTCTGATTTCAAAATCCAAAGCATGAGATAGAAAAACTGGCTCCCATCTGCTGAAGCATTTAGAGGGAGCCAGTTCTATAATTAGTGCGGAGTCTTTATTTCTTTTCGGTATTGCTTATGGTTCCATCCGCATGATACTCTATAAGGCGAACGTCTGTGAACTGCTCACCGGATTCGATGACCACGAAGCACCGTTCCAGACCTATCAGATTTTCGTCAATCCAGGTACCGCTGTTGGCGTATACTTTTTCCTTGTTATAGCCTTCTGTATATCGATCTAAGACAGGTACGTGCGAGTGCCCGAAAACGACCACGTCAACGGTCGCATCCAGATTGAAATACTGCTTAACAGCCTGTGAGTCAAAGAATTTGTGGTCAATTGCTCCTGCGCTCGCTTCGGAATAAGGATTTTTAGTGGCTACGTGGTTGAGCTCCTGGACTTCGTTCCAGCGTCTCTGAGCATTCGCATACAAGACAGCACTGATCGAGCCGTCATCCTGGACTGTAGGCAATATGTCGCTCAGAGAAAAACTGTTGTTGTATCCATTTACACCTACGTAAATAGCTTTTTCATCGAAATCGGCTTTGATGGGAAAAGTAGTCATAGCCCACAGCCAAACTTTGTAATACACGTAAGCATCAAGTTGGTCAACATTTTCGCTTGACGGAGCTTCAATCTTAGGTAGGTCTTTCTGGGGTGCTGTTTTTTCTTCCATAACAGAGGTGGCTGCCATGCGGGTAAAGAAATAACCCGGAGGTAAGAATGAAGGATAATTGCCGGTTATTTCTTTGTTGGACAGTACATCAGGTGCGCAGAAAGAGTCGTATCGATGACCGTGCTCAATGACAATCTCCGAGCGCATACCCGTGCGATAGACTCCAAGTCCATCTACATCGCGAGCCTGCACAATTCCAGGAATCATTTTTTCGAGCGTTTCTGCGTCAAGAAGAAGGTCGTGATTGCCCGGAACATAGACTACCCTAATCCCGCTTTGGATAAGTTTTTTAAAAACTGCGACTATCGAAGCGTTATTACTTGCAACCTGGGCGAAGAATGCTCCCAAATAGTTATGTGCCTCATACGATATCGGTACGAACCACTCGTCAAACAGATCCCCAGCAATAACGAGTTCGTCGATACCGCTTATCGCGAGTCTCTCCAGAAACTCAGCGATCAGGTCTTTGTTTTTTACTGTTTCGGAAAAACTGTCATCCACTCCTAGATGAAGATCGCTGATGACAACTATCCTCTTGGCGTCATTCGCTGATTCTCTTTCCCATAAAGGCAGCGGTTCGACTTCCTTTGTCGAATTCGCAGATGCCAACACAGACAAAAGCATCACAAGGACAAGTGTGAAAACGAGTCTTTTCTTAAAACCTTTCATAGAATCCCTCCTGTTTGCTAGCCAATATGAATTTCTTAAAACAAAGAGAAACTGCCAATAAAGCTATCACTGATTTATAGATCCTTTGGAACCTCCATTTGCCCGCGAGTGCCATAATTCCATGATTCGCCTATATGGACAAGAGAACAAACGATTGTAAAACCCATACATTTAGATCCGTTCAATTCTTTGTAGTTAATATAAAGCCTAAATCGTTTGATGAATACAGAGAATAACTACGACGATTGAGCGCAATAACTGTCTCTTATACACATCTGACGCTGCC
>LVBU01000385.1 GCA_001603185.1 Thermotogales bacterium Thermo_02
CTGCGCTACATAACAAGAGATTCTTCAATGTATAATGTTAGTAAGTTAAGCTACTTAACAAAACAAAGGTGGTCCTAGTGAGTAGATACTTACGTGAAACTGAAGAGAAGATAATGCGAATAGTGAGAAATGAGGGTTTGATTTCCAGAGCAGATATAGCTAGAAAGAGCGGCCTAAGCAAGCCGGTGGTGTCGGTCATCGTGAGCAACTTCATCTCTCAGGGTTCAATAGTCGAAGTAAAAGAGGGAGAGAGCTCCAATAAGGGTGGAAAGAAACCTATGCTTTTGGCTTTCGTCCCTGACTATAAGTACATAGTCGGTGTCGATATTGGCGGAAATAAGATGATCTCTGTACTGTCGGATCTTGATGGAAGAATAGTCGAGAAAGCGAAGTTTTCCACGAAATCGATTTCCGATGAAGAAACATTCTTGGAATTCGTGGAGAAGTCAATACTTGAGGTGATGAAGGTTCCGATCTCGGAAGTCATGGGAATTGGAATCGGTGTCCCGGGTACTGTTGATCCCGAGAGCGGAATGGTCTTCTATATGCCGGCATTTGGTCTTCGAAAAGTGAATCTGATGAGTTTTATGGAGGAAAGATTCAAGCTTCCGACATTTGTGTCAAATGATGTTACGCTGAACGCTCTTGGAGAGATGTGGGCAGGAGCCGCGAAGGGATGCAGGAATGTTTTTCTAACGGCTCTAGGTACCGGGACCGGCGCGGGACTAATAATTGACAACGAACTCTACGAGGGAACAAGTGGCATGGCCGGCGAAATAGGGTATATGATAACTGACTGGAGTAGAGAGAAGAATCTGAGCTTTGTCTTTGGAAGCCTTGAGAGCTGGTTCTCAGGATATGCCTTTGAGAAGTTGCTTTCGGAATTTGAGAACGAACCGACAATCGCGGAGATGTTCGACCACTCCGATGTCAATCCCAGGTTCAAAGAGATAGTCACGGTAGCCTGTGAACACCTGAGCGTAGTAATCGCAAACGTAATCACACTGCTTGATCCGGATGTTGTTGTTATAACAGGTGGAATCGGGTACAACCAATACGATAGGATATTGAGTCAGATAATGCCGGTGCTAAGAAGAACCGTTCCCGCTGAAATACTGGATCGGGTTACTTTCAAGCGCGGAGAACTTGGTGAGCTTGGCGTTTCGATAGGAGCTGTATGCAATGTTCAACGAAAGATCTTCATGAAAGTGTGAACTACTTAACTACTTTGGAGGTGGGCAAATGAAAAGAGCATTGTTATTATTGCTGGTTTTTTCGGTTATCTTTGCCGGAATTGCCGGTGCAGTAAAAATAACTTACTGGCAGTATTACTTCGAAACGAAAGTTAAACTGGTGGATCTACTTATCGAAGAGTTCGAAAAACAGAATCCGGGAATAGAAGTAGAGCACGTTACGTTCCCCTACGAGAATTTCAACGAAAAGGTCGCAGTGTCTGTTCCTGCTGGAGTCGGACCGGACGTTCTCACTCTCTTTTACGGATGGATTCCGCTATACGTTACTTCAGGATATCTCGTTCCTCTTCCTGAAGCTGAATTCTCTTCGGAATATCTTAACAGCGAGTTTTTCCCGTTCGTTTCCAAAGGAATTGAGTTTAATGGCGTACCTTATGCACTTCCGACCGCTGTAAGAGCACTTGCTCTTTTCTGGA
>LVBU01000386.1 GCA_001603185.1 Thermotogales bacterium Thermo_02
GTAGTGGCCGTCCCAGAATAACTCGACACGTGCACGAAGTTGTATCTCACCTTCAAGCGAAGCTTCTTCAGTAGATCGCTGTAGAAATGGACGGATCCTTTCAGGATGCAAACAGCAGTTATCTCGTCAGTTATGGGAAGATAATAGTTGTTTATCTCATCAGCCAATCTAGTGACAATTTGATCAAGATCACTATCGGAGTAGAGAACCTCGATTTTAGATGGATCAAAAGGCATTACGCTCACCTCCAGAGAATCAGGTTTATTATACCATTAACGAACTGAACTGAAAGATAACTCGTTTGATTTTTGTCGCTGTCTAATCCGCGATATAGTGCTTTCGCGCAGCTGGATTACGACGATCTTTACAGAGACCAAGTGCAGAAAACGCTCTATTGCAGAGGACGAGAAGCTAGAATTCTTGAAGAACCGCCGCAATACTTTCGTGAGGCTTTGTGGAACTGACTTATAGCGAAAGACTTCGCTCGGTACTCCGCGTAGTTGGCTGCAAACTTCTGTCTTCATCAGTCTTGAACAGGTTCTGAAATCTAGAAGACTCAAAGCGCCAGCTAAAAAACACTACCAGAATTGGATCTGGAGTAGTTCAAGACGAGTTCATTGAAATCATAGATTCTGAGTAACTCACCTACTCTTCTCCAGCAGGAGTAACTGAAAGCCCTGTACGTCATGAAATCCATCTGGGTATAATCGAGTTCCTCGACAGATCCAAGAAGTTTTTCATGGCGACCGATCCACTCGCCTGTGACAGTACATACCAGACCCTCTTCGAGCCAGTACGGTAGACTGAACTGGGCCAGATAGATATGCGTCATTTCATGTGCCAGAGTCCTTGGCAAGTTAGGTATCAGACTGAGTGGCTGCAAGTAGATTGTGTTATCCGCCGAACCAGCAAGCATCCAGTAACCAAGGCGGGAGAGCCTTGAAAACTCTCCCGCTGAAGAAGCAAGTACTACATTGTAAGTTCCCGAAACGCGCCTTCCTGTTAGCCATTCAAGTTCTGTGCGGTAAACAGAGATCTCCGGAGCGTCCCAGGATATTAGATAACTAGTATAAGCGAACAGACTCAAACATATAGATATGTACGCCAAAAACGGATATTTCTTCATTCGACTCTGAGTATGGTCGCGACGGAGTTTGCCGAGTAATCGTCATCGTACATGGCCCAGGCCTGAACTGCCGGGATCAAGAACTCTCCTTTGGTCAGTATTCTCCACGTTGTCTTTGTCGTGAAGTACCCACCGTACCTGAAGAAATAGGCAACTCGATCGAAACGTTCCTCACGGAAAGAGTAACCCCACCAGTAATTATCGAAATAGTAGAATTTCGAATAACCGAGCATGCCACCTTCAAGGTTTTCCTCAATCGCTATTCCGGTTGCTGGAAGCATGTCTTCAAGGACGATATAGGGAGCGGTCTCGGGAATTTCGATTCTGACTTCAGATATTATCGTCTCTCCTACTCTAAGAGCGCTTTGAGTGGAAAGCGAGATGACGAAGATCTCTACAGTTTCGGCTTCGTAGTAATCATATTCAACCGACTTGACAATGAAGCCCTTTTCCGTACTTCCTATTACCTCTCCATCATAGACTCTTAGTCCCAGATGGTATTTTCCAAGCATCAGTTCACCGTCTTTTATAGAAATCTCCAGTCCATCAAGATACCTGTAAGCATCAATTTCGAGATTTCCAATTTCCTGCGGAGCCAGAGTCTTTACCGAAGAAACAGCAAACGGAGAATCAAGCTGAGGCGTTGTAAGAATGAAGCCATCATCATAGGGTACAGTTTCCTTTCTTCTGAGAATCCTCTCGAGTTTCAAACCGCTTTCGAAATGTTCTACACTCTCGGCCGGCAATGCTGTCTCTCCATTTACTGAAACGGCAACCAGTCCCGTTGTGTTGATTACAAAACTTTCGCCTCTGATCTCGATTGAAGTGGACTCGTGATCACTCATTACTTCAAGTTGTTCGCCCTCGAGAGTCTCGAAAGTGATCACAGCATCCTTCGAAAGCGACGAGCTGAGATAAGACAGAGAGACAACGGCAATTGCTGTCGAAGCCGTTCGATACCAGTAACTACCGTTACCCATTGTCAGAAGCTTCTTCGAAATATTGCTAACGGTCTCTTGAGACGTACCTGTCTCTAAAGCAGCCTGTAATAAGAATGATAGAGTTACGGTCTCATCGAAGAAGTAGTTGAAACTGCTTCCCTTGATAACTCTCTCCTCGTCAAGACTCACTAAGCCGAGGGCCTCTTCCATTAAAGAATTCGCCCTGTCAGTAAAGTTAAACAATCTGGCTGTGAGAGAGGACAATACCAGCGAAGCAACATCTTTTTTGTACTCGACGAATGTACCTATGGAATCTTTCATCCTTCTGCTATGAAGGGCTATAACATACTGCAAGAAGGGATCTGGAGAGTTTCGGTATAGGGTTTTCATAGCCGAGTAGCCGTATCTCAACACATCTTCATTGATAGAGAAACCGTTCTCAATTGCCAAATGGAATCCGTACATCACATAGGCAGTCATAAAAGGAGATGACTGATCATCTTTCCACCATCCCCAGCCACCGTCATAATGCTGAAAACCGTATAACCGGTTCAGACCCTTTTCAGTTACCACGATCACTCTCTCTACAAAGGCTTGATCGGCCTTTTCGAGAAGCCGTGAAGCTGCCAGGGCTGGCAACAGTCTACTCATTGTCTGTTCAACACAGCCGTAAGGATAATCAACAAGGTAACGAATCGCTTCCAGGAGTATCGGATCGATAGTTGAAGTTACCGTGACCCATCCAACGGAGCTTTCGTCGAACTCGAGAGTCCTTTTTCCGTCAAGGAAAGTGAGTTCTCCGAATCTGCGATATGTGAATCTCGGCTTGACCGGTATCTCATATTCAACACCATCAGAAGCTCTGCTTCCTTCAACAACAAACTTCACCTTCAGTAGCTCACTTCTTCTGTCCGGAGAAAGTTCGTCGACTTCGATATCGTATCTGAAAGTCATGCTTTCGAAGGCGGGAACGACTGAACCCTTTTCTTCAATAACTTTCTCGTCTCTGAAGAAGCCAGAAAGAATGGGCATAGGGGAGTCAGTATTGTTCTTGACGGAAAAGACAAACTGGACCGTATCTCCCGCAATAACAAACTCTGGCAGAAAACTGCTGACTGTCATCGGCTTCCATGTCTCAAAGCTCGATCTCGCATAACTGAATCCACCCTTCTCATCCGCTGTCAAAGCCCTTACTGTCCATGTATCAAGATCTTCGGGCAGTGTAAAGGAGATCTCGGCAAGACCATTTTCGTCAGTGAATGAGCCTACTGACCACAGAGCGCTATCACTGAAAAGCTTTCTGGCTTTAACATCTGAAGTCAGGCTTTCGAACTCTCCACCTCCAAGATCACCCATACCAAAAGCCTCTCTCGAGAGGACCTTTGATTCTGCTGCTGGAGGTCTTGACTCGAGTATGTCGTTGAGTTTTGCTATGGATGGGTAGGGATTGTAGTAAAGATCACTCAGTCTCACAGAGTTAAAGCCCCTGTAAAAGGGATTCTTTAGAGAACTCTTCCAGAGATCTTGATCACCCTCAAAGAGCGACAGCATTGCCTGAGAGACCGCAGCTACCGTTAGACCAACAATAGCCGGCTCGCCTTCTGAATCTGTTACCTGAATTCTCAAGTTTACCTGATCTCCCGGGCCGTACCTATCCTGTGTAAGAAGCTTCACAGTGTACTCGTTTTTGGGACGATCGACCCCGACCAACCAATTGTAGTAAAGCGGATACTCTTTGAAACTAACAAAATATATGCCGAAGCTCTCATAAGCGTACTCTTCTGGAACCATAACCTCTACAGTATTTTTTCCGGGTACAGTATTGAAAGTGAATTGTGAAAAAGAACCAGAAAAGTCGGCAATAATCCATAGATCCATTTCACTTGACGTGTAGAATGATACCTCTGCCTTTGAACCGGGAGAGGCCGATTTGATACTGTCCAGAATAAGTGAGCCGTAGTAATCATAGTATCCACTAAGATAGACCGAGCTCTTGGCGACTACTTCTGGCTCTCCGGAAGGTGCCCCATTCAGTTCAACATAAACAAGTGTATTGTCTGGAACGGAACTGAGGTCAATAACTATTTCGAGTTTCCCACCGCTATCTGTCATGACAGTCTTCCGAAATGCGTTGATTCGGATCTTCTTCTCTACGGCTTTTCCACTGTCAACTACCGTGACACTCTCTTCATACCAGACCTTCAATTCAAATTCCTTTGAGACTGGTGTGTCATTGTTCAGCTTTGTCTCAATAGAAGCAATCAGCTGGTGATCATTAAGCTTGTAATCAGTTATGAAGCTGAAACTACCAAGTGTGATTCTAAAGTCCACAGTCGTTCTTGATTGCATACCAGTATCATCAGAAACGGTTATAACTGCATAGTAATAACCGGCTTCGAGGTCACTTACGTATCCAATAACTGTCTCGCCCATGACATCTAGTCGCGAAGCTCCATTATCAATATACTGGCCGCCACGGTAGATCGTGTAGTCTACCTTTCCTAGAGCTACGGGATCTCCAAAATAATACTCAGACTTTACGTTAATGCTTACCTCTTCTCCCCTGGTGAAGACATTACTTGTAGGAGAGGCGGTTGTGAAGAAAGTAGGCTTTTTATAATCGGCAATCTGGAAGTAGTAATAGTCCTCTTTCTCTTCCCAACGGACGATAATCCTGTATGAACCTCTCGTTATGTCGGCATAAGTCTTGAAAGAACCGTTTACTGAACCAAGCGAATCTGGATCCATCTTTTCTCTGAACACGCTCCGGCTGAGTGGGTCGGTTATCTCGACTTCGATTTCAGTGATGCCCGGAATAATATAGCCCTCCGGCGTGATCTCCCTCACAAATGCTCTGAAATTAACAGTCTCTCCGGCTTTGTAGGCGGGACGATCAGTAAAAGTCATCGAGATGTATTTCGACGGAAGGTCGTAGTCATATTCATTGGGCTTCCAGAGCAGAGAACCTGAAGGAGACTGGATGAGTATAGTCTCTTCGGAAGCGGGAAGTTTTTCAAAAGTGAAGAGGCCGTTTTCAGTTCTCCCCAACAATGATCCATCAAGCAATCTGTAAAGCGAAAACTCATTGATAAATCTGGAATCATCTCTGGACCAAAGTCTTAGCATAGCACCGTCATCATAGGTAAGTAGTTGAGCTCCAACGGTGCGGTAACTGGTCATAACCTTTGCAACTCTCGATTGAGAGGAAACGACGACCAGCCTCAATCCTTCCATTCTGTCTTTGGGAATACTCAAGCGCTGTTTTTCCCTCACGGTCTGTCTGGTTGAGTATAACGGTTCGCCGGAGATTTTGACGTCCGCTATCGTAATCGCTCCGGTAAGGTCTTCATGATCAAGGTCATATACCTTGATGTCTATGAATCCATCGGTCTTGTCTGTGAAGACTGTAGGAAGGTAATCAAGAGTGTAAAGCTCGATAAAGAAGCCCCGAAACTCGTATCCATACTGCTGAATCTGAAAGGCATAAGCTGAAGAAACTAACAGTACAAGAGCAAACACAATAACTATGATTCTCTTCATAATTCAACCTCCACTAGGTCTGGGGAAGAAACTTGAACCTGTAAACCCCAAGAAAGTATTCGTTATTTTCTATAGGTAACCACTGATATGGCATAACTCTCGAATATGTTTCCAGATCCCAGAGTTTGAGAACACCCCTATTGTCGCTGGAAAGCGGTCCGGTGTGATATATCAAACCGTCGCCCGTAAATATCATTGAGTGAAAAGTTGAAGGCGAAGGATGATGGAAGAAAATTATATCTCCCGGTCGCGCAGAAATCAGACTTCTTCCCACATACACCATGTTACTCCTCAGAAGGTTGTAAGCGTCTGCGAAGTAAGAAAATTCACCGGCTTCGTCCCGAAAGATCCTGGGACCGGTTATTGGGATCAGCGGGTAGTTGTACTTTCGAAGATCAGGTATTGTTCTCAAGTCTATTCCCGTTCTCTCATACCACGCTTCATAGTTGATGCCAGTGTCTCTGTACCAGCTCTCATTGTGAACCCTCATGGCCTCGCGTGCAGCGAACCTTATGAGACCTGAGCAATCCCGTTCTTGATCTTTCCAGGAATCGGACATTTCCAGAATTTGGTACATCGCGATATTGAGGAACCATGCTCTGAAACTCAATGAATCAACATGGTCCAACACGAGAATATCCGGAAAACCGTCAAGATTATCATCTACGAAATCCTGGAAAGTGAAGGTCATAGACTTCCTCGTTTTGAAAAGACCCTGGTATTCAAATACAATTGCAGCATCGCGGTCATTAGCAGAGAACTCATATATCGCAAGGCTCTCTTCAGTTGTGAAGTCGAGCAAATGGACGCCTCTGGCGTACGACAGCATCGGTCTCAGAAACGGTATCAAGGGTAGATAGACAGAAAACGACTCTCCACGTCTGATAGAGCTTCCAGACACGTCAATACGCTCAAACTCTCTCTTAACCAAAGCGAATGAAGAAGAGAGTGCTATGGTAATTAACAGTAGCAAAATAAGATAGACTAGCTGAAAACGCCCCTTAAGTGCAAAC
>LVBU01000387.1 GCA_001603185.1 Thermotogales bacterium Thermo_02
GCGCAAAGTCGTGATAGAGCAAGTGGTAAGGTTTCGAAGATTTCTTTAACCTTTACCTTTATAAATGGGAAGAAAATACGTGATATCGATCTCTTCGATGCCCTCGAAATTCGTGCAGCCTATTCTCTGGCCGTTTTTTCAAGCTCATTCTGGAATCTCGATACATTCCTTTGCAAAAGTGTGCCCCGTACTCTTCCGATCCTTTCGCTGTCAGCTAAAGACGCTACGAAGCCGAAAAGAGTAGTAACGGCTGTTTCAGTCCCACATGATAGTAACGGCGTCATCTATTTGAAGGGAACGCCTTCCGCACTTAGGGCATGGAAGGGATGCTATGATCCCGGCTATCCTCTCTTCAAAGAAGCCCTCGCCGGAAAAGTGATCGACTCTTGAGAGCGTCGATCTGCATCTTCCGCATCGATAGACCGGCTCAAAGCTTCCGCCTGAATAGTCCAGGTGAATGAAAAACCGGCTGTGCAACTCGCCGCACTCGGGGCATCTGTAGATGTAGTGACCGTATCTGCCAGCCATCACTGCCCTTTCTTCCTCAACGAGCGCCTTTATTTGCTCCACGGTTTTTCTAGACCGTATCAGAGTCCAAAGCATAGGCTTGCCCGATTCAAAATCCAGAATGTTTTCCGGGGCGTAGCGCATGCCGACGCCCAGCTCAATGTGCCTGGAATAATCACACTCTCTACAGAAAACCGCTAATCCAATACCCATACAAACCTCCCGGAACAGGCAACCTGTCGAATAGTCTTATCTCGAGTGAAGGCGCAAAGACAGAAGAAAAACCCGGAGATGATTCCCCGGGTCGAATAATCTCAAAATATGCCACATCAAAGTGAGCGGTCCGCTCCATCTCCAGAGAGCTCCGCTTCGGAACTCACCTGAGCAGGATAGTCTTCATCTCGAATGAATCCAGAATCGCTGCGGTTACTTCCAGATACTCGTTTCCGAATTCGCTCTCCACGAACGGCAACTGCATGGTGAGTCCCAGGAACTGCGTATCGGCCGGCTTTTCGTCAGGCATGAAATCCGCCGAATTCTGTACTACAAACCTTAACGGATCCTGGTTGCCGAAAAAGTAATCGATAAAATCGCGTCGTTCCTCTTCGGTAATACCCATGGTATAGGTCGCTATCTGGCCCGCCGAGGTGTCGACAGGGACCCAGCCGTAATTTGGCAGGTAGAACTCGGCCCAGAAATGCGTTCCCAGCTGCCCTGAGAAAATCTGAAAGCCGCCGGGAGTCCTCGCCGGTATCCCGATAGATCTGCACAGCGCCGAGAAGATAATCGACTGAGTCCCGCAGTCTCCATAACCGTGTTCGAAGGAGTAAACGCTTTCGGGAATTGAGGCCGCCTCCATTGAAGAGTGAGCCATGAAACTGTAGGGAATGTTCTCCACCACGTAGTAGTATATCTTTCTGGCCTGTAGGTACGGGTTTGTCTCGTCTCCGACGATACTCCTGGCCAGCTGCTCGAACCTTTCGTCGAAATAGATGCTTCCTTCGGACTTCGTGTATTCCTTATATAGCGAACTTTCGGTATCGTAGCTGCCCACCATTTCCGGATCGATATCGAACTGCTGCTGGTAGTGTCTGAAAGTGAACTTCACGGAGATTTCCAGGTCGTCTTCCAGATCGGAGAGATCAAACGCGAAAAGAACATAGGCTATATTCCCGTCGATTTTCGGCAGCCCGACAACAGCCTCCCGCGGAGTCGCCTCGAGAACATAGATATTGTCTTGAGCGGCCGTAATTAGAGGAAGCGGGAACCAGAGTCTCAGCGAACCCTCTTCGGGCAGCAACGACCTTTCGGTACGCACTGTATATTCTACGAGATAGTCCTTAGGGTTGAAATAGGGACTGAGGCCTGGTTTGAAGTTCGAAAAAGGTGTCTGTAGCGGCCCGTACTCGCTGAGGAGATACCTGACCAGCAGAGCATTGGTTGCCGACCATTCCGGTTTTCTCGCGACAAGTTCCGGATCGCGGGTGAAAAGGTTGTGCTCCAGCTCTCCGAAGTACATCTCGACACCGTCAACGATGAGCCTCTGAATATCTCTCTCTACTATGAATTTTCTAACCTCTTCGTCGCTCTTGAGATCTGGATAGTGGTTCATAATGATCTCTTTGGCCTCTTCGAAAGTCAGAGTGAATTCCAGTATGAGTTTGAGCTCATTCTGAGTCTTGAAATACTCGTCAGATCTCTGAAGTGTGCTACCCAGAGCAATAGTAGATACAAGAACGATCAGAAGAATAAGTTTCGCTTTCATATACGTACCCCCCCATTCTGTCTTTGGTAAGAAGACATGATATAAGTAGTATATAACTATTAATACC
>LVBU01000388.1 GCA_001603185.1 Thermotogales bacterium Thermo_02
CTTGTGGTAACATCTCTTTGAGCGTCCTCTATAATCTTTGATCTATTCAATGGTAACGCCGTTGAATCCTTCTGAGGCTTTTTTCTAGACAAAGTGCTTAGAGTATCACGGAAGTGTTGGATATCTATTATGAGCCACAGAGGATAGAAGTGAAAAAGCTCCTGAGCGCTTAACTTGATATGGCTAAGTTGGTTACTGAATTCTGATAGCTTTAGGCGCGGACCATAGAGAAGCTTGTCTCCCGACTCGGGTAGATTTTTCGGACCGCTACTGGGGTAGCCGGTTTTAGCCGTCAACGATTGTGGTGTAGAATATCTAGAGACTGTTTTGCAGTATCGAGGGACAAGGGCAAGATACGGTGCAAGTGAATTATGGGAGGTATGAGTTAACATGTCCCAGCTTGAACACATCGAAGCCATTGAAAAACGCCTCTGGAGCGCAGCGGACACCCTGCGGGCCAACTCCAACTATGCCAGCAACGAATACTTTCTGCCGGTCATGGGCCTGGTCTTTCTGCGCCACGCCTACAGCCGCTTTCTGGGTGTCAAGGATAATATCGAAGTCAACCTGCCGACACGGGGCGGCAAAACACGGCCGCTGACCAAGGAAGACTTCTCGCAGAAGAGCGCCATCTTCCTGCAGTCCAAAGCCCAGTTCGACTATCTCGTCTCTCTGCCCGACAGCTCAGACCGTGCTAAGGCCATTATCGATGCCATGGAGTCCATAGAGGCTGACTACGAGAACCTGCGCGGCGTGCTGCCCAAGAGCGAGTATCAGGAGCTCGACAACGCCGTGCTCGGCCAGTTGCTGCGCACCCTCAACCCCGAGGAGCTGAAAAAGGTCTCCGGGGATGTCTTCGGCCGCATATATGAGTATTTCCTGACCCAGTTCGCCGATCAGAAGGCCCACGACGGCGGTGAGTTCTTCACCCCGGTATCGCTGGTCTCGCTCATCGCCAACATCATCGAACCAACCGCCGGCACGGTGCTCGACCCGGCTTGCGGCTCGGGCGGTATGTTCGTACAGAGTGCACGAGTTGTCGAGCGGCGACACGAGAACCCCACCGAGAAGCTAACCTTCTACGGCCTGGAAAAGAATGCGACCACCATTCGGCTCGCCAAGATGAACCTGGCGGTGCACGGCCTTGAAGGCGATATCCAGAAGGCTATCACCTACTACGAAGACCCACACGAGCTGCTCGGCAAAGCCAACTTCGTAATGGCCAATCCGCCTTTCAACGTGGACGAGATCGACGCCGACAAGGTAGGGAACGACCCACGACTGCCCTTCGGCCTGCCCGGTGTCAATAAGAAAGGCAAGGTCTCGAATGGCAACTACGTCTGGATAAGCTACTTCTATAGCTACCTGAACGAAAAGGGGCGCGCTGGATTCGTTATGTCGTCTCAGGCCTCCAGCGCCGGGCGTGATGAAGCCAGAGTACGCCAGAAGCTAGTGGAGACCGGCGACGTGGACATTATGGTCGCCATCCGCTCCAACTTTTTCTACACCCGCACTGTGCCCTGCGAGCTGTGGTTTCTAAATCGTGCCAAGCTGGAAGCAAATCGCGACAAGGTACTGATGATCGACGCCCGCAGCATCTACCGCAAGGTTACCCGCAAGATTTACGATTTCTCCCCCGAGCAGGAGCAAAACCTGATAGCGATCGTCTGGCTCTACCGGGGCGAAATCTGGCGCTATCTCGACCTCGTGGCGGGCTACTGTCTGCGCATGCTGGCCGAGGGTGCTGCCTGTTTCAGCATGAAAGACGACGATGGCGAGACAGTCGAACCGATAACCGGTTTCATTGGCGCGCTGACCTCGCTGCGCAGCAGTGTCGAACCCTTCCTCAAGACTCTGGCCAAGGACGCACCCCACACGGAACCGCTCAAGGAACTTGACGAGGCCATCCAGCTGTTCAGGGCGGATGTGGAGACCTTCCAGCAGATCGTCAGCGAGCAGCGGGCAGCCTGGGAAACACAGAAGAATACTAACGGCGAGCTTAAGAAAGCCGTGGACCGCCTCACGAACCTGGCCGAGACCAGCCGCAATCTGGTCAAGCAGAGCGACCTGCTTTACAAACTCGCCTGCCGCCTGATCGAAATCTGCGAGAATGACTGCAATGCCAAGGAGAGCGACACCTGGGTTGGTCGTGACATCATCCGCGCTCGCAAGGCCGCCGATGAGGCACGCGTTCTGGCCGTCGAGCGGCTAAAGCAAGTACGCCACTTCTGGAAACAGGCCCACTGGCTCACCGAACGCTTTCCCGAGGCTGAGCTTCGCGATGTGGAAGGACTGGTCAAACTTGTGGACCGTGCCGGGATCGAGGCTAACGACTGGAGCCTCACCCCCGGCCGTTATGTCGGCATCGCTCCAGAAGAAGAGGACGAGGAATTTGACTTCGAGGAGGCCCTGCGTGAGATCCATGTGGAACTGGAGGATCTGAACGCCGAAGCCGTGCAACTGGCAGAGACGATCAAGAAGAACTTCGAGGAGTTGGGGGTATGAAATCAGAAAACCTCAACCTTATAACAATTGCAGACCTTGTGAAGGAAGGCGCCATAGTTGAGATTCAAGATGGCAATCACGGCGAGAAGCATCCAAAAACATCAGACTATGTAGATGACGGCGTACCCTTCATTATGGCAAATAACATTGCTGGGAATCGCGTTGATATCGATGGTGCACAAAAAATACCTCTGGTTCTCGCAGATAGTCTTAGGATAGGATTTGCTAAAACAGGTGATGTGCTTCTGACCCATAAAGGTACCATTGGTAGCACCGCTATCGTCGATACGACACTACCGTATTTGATGCTTACTCCGCAGGTTACGTACTACCGAACAAATCCTGAAAAGCTGCGTAATCGATACCTTATGTATGCGTTTCGTGAGGAGCTATTCCAAAAAACAATTATATCGTTGGCTCAGCAAGCCACTAGACCCTACATAGGCATTACCGCTCAGCGACGATTGAA
>LVBU01000389.1 GCA_001603185.1 Thermotogales bacterium Thermo_02
CTTTCGGGTGATCCCACTAAAACAATTCTTGACGAAGAATTAATGATCAACGCGGATAAAACAACCGAGGTTGTTCCTGGATTAATTACAACCGGAAAATTTCTTGATGTTGCAGGCACGCCGATGGATTTTAGAAAGCTTACAAAAATAGGCGCTCACATTAACGATAAAGATGCTCAACTAAAACTCGGTCCTGGTTATGATCATAATTGGGTTTTGAATAATTACAATAAGCAGTTGCAAAAAGCAGTTGAACTTTACGATTCTACCAGCGGGCGCTTAATGGAAATTTATACCGATCAACCCGGAATGCAATTTTATTCTGGTAATTTTTTAGACGGAACAATCAAAGGTAAAAAAGGAATCGTTTACAATTATAGAACAGGACTATGTTTGGAGGCGCAATTGTTTCCCGATTCACCAAACAAATCTAATTTCCCCTCTGCAACTCTAAGACCTGGTCAAACTTATAAACAAACTACCATTTACAAATTTTCAACACGATAAAAGGAAACATAAAATATCGATAGCATTCACATTGTAAATTACAAATAGAGGTCCATTATGAGTAGTCTAACTTTTATCGACTGGCTTGTGATAGCTGGTTATTTTGCGCTAATACTCGGCCTAGCCTGGTGGGTAATAAAGCGTCAGAAAAAAACATCCGACGATTATTTTCTTGCGGGCCGTCATTTGGGATGGTTTATTGTCGGTGCTTCCATTTTCGCTTCGAACATTGGCTCGGAACACATTGTTGGCCTTGCAGGATCTGGCGCTACCGATGGTGTTGCTATGGCACATTACGAATTACACGCTTGGTGTCTTCTTGTTCTTGGATGGGTTATGGTTCCTTTTTACATGAGGTCAAAAGTTTTTACAATGCCCGAATTTCTTGAAAGAAGATTTTCACCCGCAGCAAGAACTGTTCTTTCCGGAATTTCCTTAGTTGCTTACGTACTCACAAAAATTGCAGTTGGTATTTTTGCCGGTGGGGTCGTATTTGCAGTTCTTCTTCCAGAAATGAATTTTATGGGAATGGATAGCTTTTGGGTTGGCTCTATTCTAGTAATTCTGATAACCGGACTTTATACAATTGCTGGCGGAATGAAAGCGGTTGCTTATACAGAAGCTCTTCAAACAGTAATATTAATTATTGGTTCTGCACTCGTAACATTTTTTGGATTGCAAGCGCTCGGTGGCTGGTCGGAATTAAAAGCAATTGCCGGAAGTGAAATGTTCAACCTATGGAAACCGCTTGTTCCAGCGGGAGTTGAAAGTACATGGGCGCCCATAAAAGAAGCTGGTAGAATGGCTTGGTATTTCAACGATAACTATCCTTGGCTCGGAATGCTTTTCGCCGCGCCGATTATCGGATTGTGGTATTGGACAACAGATCAATACATTGTTCAAAGAGTTTTATCGGCTCCAAACGAAAAAGAAGCAAGACGTGGTTCAATAGCTGCTTCATTTTTTAAACTTCTTCCAGTATTCATTTTCATTATTCCCGGCATCATTACTTATGCCCTCGCTGTTAGTGGTAAAGCACCAGCGCTTCAACAACAGTTAATGGGCCCAGATGGAAAAATTATTCGCGATCAAGCCCAACAAGCATTTCCTTTAATGGTTGCTAACATTCTCCCCGTTGGCATACGCGGTATTGTTGTAGCTGGCTTACTTGCAGCATTGATGAGTTCGCTTGCCGGTGTTTTCAATGCTTGCTCAACTTTATTCACAATTGATTTTTATTCACGTTTCAACAAAGATGTAAGTCAAGAAAAATTGGTTTGGGTTGGACGTGTAGCAACTGGAGTTATGGTTATAATTGGATTGTTGTGGATTCCTGTTATTCGTGGAGGGAAAGGTTTGTATGATTACCTTCAAGGAGTTCAAGCTTATCTCGCTCCGCCAATTTTTGTTGTTTTCTTCCTCGGCGTATTTAATAAAAGATTAAACGCGAAAGGATGCCTGTCAGCTTTGATTGCTGGTTTTGGACTCGGGCTATTCCGATTGGCAATTGATACTCCAGTAAAAATGATAAATGGTTTCCATTATACAGAAGGTTCATTCTTCTGGATCTGTCTCTTATACACAT
>LVBU01000390.1 GCA_001603185.1 Thermotogales bacterium Thermo_02
GATATAGCTGGAGGTGTTTGTGAGGGATTTTGATAGAGATATTTCTGATCTTGCCGATGAATCGGGACTTATCACCAGACGGAAGCTTATCACTTATTTGGCAAGACTGTTCCCGGAGGATTCTGAGCAACGCCTTGACTGGCGCATAAATTCACTCAAGAAAATCGGTTTACTTAGCTCGGCAGGCAGGGGGATCTACAGAATAGAAAACCTTGCCGTGTCAGACTTGAAGATTGATGGTATGAAAGGGGGTTTTCTAAGGCTTTCGGATATTAGAGAACCGAGTGAATTGACGAGCGTTAGTGGTACTGCCCAATCCTTGCAGAAGATGGGGATGATTTCTAGAGTTGCCAAGGGTGTTTTCAGCACCGAGGTGAAACCGACCTACCTTCCATCAATATCTGCTGAGCTTAAGGATTTATGGATTTCTCTGGCCGAAGAGTTTCCTTACCTGGGAATCTGTTTGACAGATACATACTGGATAAACTCCTTCATTTCGCAGCAGGCAGCTGGCAGGAGATTTGTTATCGAGACTGAAAAGGGCGCTGAAGAGTCTGTTTTTGACTTTCTTTCAGTAGGTTATGACGGTGTGCTGCTAAAACCTTCCGAAAGAGATATGCGCCTCTATGGATCGGGCTTGCCAGAACTCCTAATAGTCAAGAACCTAGTCGCGCAATCTCCGGTTACGTCGGTGGATGATGTTCCTATTTCATCCCTTGAAAAGATTCTTGTAGACGTGTTCTGCGATGAACAGGTCTATGACTATATTCAGGGAGATATGACGGTAGAGCTTTTCGAACAGGCATTTGAAAGGTTTGCTATTGATCAAAGCGTGCTCAGGAGATATGCTTCACGAAGAGGAAGGTGGAGAAGAATAAGGAAATTTGTGACCGATAATATTGGCGAGGTGTGGGTATTGTGATTGACAACGCTTCTCTTGAACGCGAATGGATAATGAAACTGAGAAACGAGAGATTCCCCAAAAGAGATCCAGGCATAATCGAAAAGGCAATTTATGCCCTGACTCTCCTTGAAAGACTTTCTGAAAGGCAACTGCATTTTGTGTTCAAAGGAGGTACTTCGCTAATCCTGGTTCTGGATGAGTTCAATCGTTTCTCAATCGATATCGATATAGTCACAGGAGTGAATCAAAAAGAGCTTCAGAGATCATTGGCTGATATAGCAAACAACGGACCGTTCACAAGATTTGAAGTCGATGCTAGAAACAGTAAGCTAGAGATTCCCAAATCCCACTACAAGTTCTATTACTCATCGAATGTCAAGGGGAGAGAGGATTATGTACTTCTCGATGCTCTCCATGAGGAAGCTGCTTATCCAGTTCTTCTTAAACGCAAGATCAATCATTTCATCTTGATACACACTAACGATTCTGCATCACAAGAAGTATTGACGCCCGATGTCGACTGTCTTTTGGGTGACAAACTCACTGCTTTTGCTCCGAGGACAACCGGTATCGATTGGAGCACCGATAGTG
>LVBU01000391.1 GCA_001603185.1 Thermotogales bacterium Thermo_02
ACCCAGATCACCATCGAAGGCCATGTATACGTCTTTGGGATCCAGTCCATTGTTATAGGCTAGCATCTCGACGTATTGAGCAATTAGCTGCTCGATTGCAAGCTGGTTGAGCACCATATCCATCAGGACTGATTCTTTTGAAACTGCATAATTGGCTCTCAGGTTTTCGACTATCAGAACAACCTGAGAATCTTGTGGCAGTTTGCCGGACATCGAATCAATACTGGCAAGAAGAACCAGAGAAACCAATAGAAAGATCATCAGTAACGACCTTTTCATACACCCACCTCCAGATTTTCGTCTCTTCTATGACACTTTCAAGTGTTTACGAGTTCCGGAAAACGCAAATCGCTTTTTCTACTCGGGTAATCATATCAGTTTGCTCGAGAGAATCAAAGTCGCCATTTGCGATCAACTCCCACAGATTCGACAGTATAGATAGTATAATTGTACTTGAACCGTATTCGCAACCTCTCAAGAGCAAAGTACTCAAAGAACTGGGGGATGGAGATTGAGATTCATCAGGCTGGTATTCAACGATCTATTATTGATGAGCAAATCGCGGGCTTTCATGCTCTTGCTGGTACTTTTGCCTTTAGTTCTGGCTTCGATATCTACAATCACTTCCGAAAGCGGTGGTTATTCTGATTTGAAGATCGCAATAATCAATGAAGACAAGACTTTTATAGGCCTTTTCTTTTTGAGATATGCCACTTCAATGCTAAAGGGTGACAATATCATACAGCTCGAAAACCGGAGCGAAGTAGAAAGAGCATTACCGGAACTAGACGGAGTCTTCATAATACCCAGAGGCTTTGCAAACAAACTTCTTTTTGCCGAAGAATCTGAACTGGTATTCATACCAAATCCTGGATCCATGCAGACTGCCGTCGCTATCTATCAGGTTCTCAGCAACGTGCTTCGTGAGTTCAAAGCCCTGCCAGTCGTTGCCGATCCCGAATTCATGAAAGGCGTTGAGATTGATCCGGACTATGTCGCTCCAAAACTCGTAGTAGAAGGCGTTGAGGAAGAAAAGCTTAGCTTCTCTTCACTGCTCTTTCCAATAGTTCTTTCGGTGACCATAATGTTCGTCACCGCTGTTGGATCGGCCACGGGCGCTTTCGAAGATCGAAGGAACGGCATTGTCGATATCTTGAGACTATCGAATATTAGAGGCATAATGTATATATCGGCAAAGACTTTGAGTTTCGTTATCTTCTCGACGATTCAGGTAATAGTATTTGTTCTCGCCGGTTCTCTCTTTGGTCTTGAAGTCGCCTCGAACACTGCATTGTACTTGTTCGTAATAGAGATATACATACTGCTTTTCGCTTCCATTGGCCTTTTTACAGGAACGATATTCTCTTCTTCCAGAAGTGCTCAGCTCACTTCCGTAACTGTTGTGACCGTAGTCCTTATTCTTAGTGGTGTAATAATTCCTCACTCAATCTTTCCTGACTGGCTTGGATCTGTAAGTAAAGCCTTACCAACAACAAGACTCCTCGTTGCTCTTCAAGGCGTCTCGATGCTGGACTTTGGCTTTTCTAAGGTTTTTGAAGCGGTTTTATTGAACTCACTTATCGCTGTCTTCTTAATAATTGCTTCCGGCATGCTCTCGAACAGGGAAGATATTTCAATGTCAGACTGATTGACTGGACTCTTGAAAAGGGTTATAATAAGTTGATTGTAATACTCCCAGAGGGAGAGGGCTTATGTCGCCCTCTATTTTTTATTGTGGTGGTGTTGTCTATGGAAAGCCTGAAGGAAGAGCTTCATGAGCTTGCAAGCGAAATAGCAAGGAACCTCGGATTCTCTGTGTATGACTTCGGCTTTTCCAAAAGGGGAAGAAGAAGGTTCATAAAAGTTACAATAGACAAACTCGATGGCTATGTCTCAATCGCCGATTGCGAGTCGTTCTCGGCCGACTTTGGCAAAGCTCTTGACTCATCGGGTTCGTTGCCCTTCTCTTATGATCTCGTCGTAGAATCTCCTGGCGTGGAAAGAGCATTGAGAGAAAGTGGTGATTTTAAGAGATTTGTTGGCGAAAAGGCAAAAGTCGTCTTCAAAGAACCTGTCGGCGGGATTTCCGTCATAATCGGGAAGATTATCTCTTGCGAAAGTGAAGAGCTAATCATAGAGAATTCCGATAACGGGAAAATTATCACGTTCGCTCTTGACAACGTTAAGAGGGCCAATCTAAAACTATGATTTAACAGCGAGGTGTTGAAATGAATCTCAATCTCTTAGAAGCTCTAGATCAACTAGAACAAGACAAAGGCATAGAAAAAGAAGAAGTAATAAGCATACTTGAGAAGGCACTTCAAAGCGCCTATAAGAAGAATTTTGCTTCCGAGAGCGATGTTGAGGTCCGTATTGACAGAGTAACTGGCGATATTGAGGTTTACGAGAAGCTGCTTGTCGTAGAGGAGATAGAGAATCCGGCTACTGAGGTCACACTCGAGGAGGCTTTGAAAACACATCCCGGTTCGGAGATCTCCCAGTATATTGAACGAAAACAGAACATCAAAAAGTTCAAGAGAATTGCAGCTCAAACTGCAAGGCAAGTCTTGATTCAGAAGATCCGAGAAAGAGAAAAGGAGAACCTTTTCGACAGATACATAGATATAAAGGGTACGGTTAGCACCTCCGAAGTGTTGAGAATAACACCCGAATGGATAGACCTGAGGATCGGTAAACTCGAGACGAGAATTCCCACAAAGGAGTTAATACCCGGGGAACAACCAAGACTTAACTCGCTACTTAAAGTATATGTGGTCGATGTTTCTAAATCGGCCAGAGGACCACGAATTCTGGTAACGAGAAGGACTCCCGAGTTCATCGTTGAACTCCTCAAGCTTCAGGTCCCGGAGATTGCGAATGAAGACGTTTCAGTCAAGTCGATAGCCAGGGAAGAGGGAATAAGATCTAAAGTCGCAGTCTACAGTCAGAACGCGAAAGTTGATCCGGTTGGAGCATGCATTGGGGAAAGCGGTTCAAGAATCGCAGAAGTCTTGAGAGAGATTAAGCCCGAAAAAGTTGACATACTTCGCTGGAGCAGCGACCCCGTAGAGCTTGTAGGAAACTCGATAGCCCCTGCTACCGCTCTGGAAGTCAAAATAGCTAACTCCGCAAATCGCGAAGCTGTGGTCTACGTATCGCCAACTCAGCTCTCTCTGGCCATTGGTAAAGGCGGCCAGAATGCGAGACTCGCGGCAAAGCTTACCGGTTGGAAGGTTGATATAAAACCGATTATGTAGTCTTTTCAGGAGTTGTTTATATGAAAAATGATCAGCTCAGGAAAGAACTTAAAGAACGTAATCTCAGGATGACACCGCAGAGGGATCTAATACTCAGGACCTTTGAGGGTGAAGAAGAACATCTTTGTGTTGAAGAGGTTTACAGAAAGGTTCTTGATAGACGCCATAGAATAAGCAGGGCTACCGTTTACAGGACTGTTGAACTGCTTGTCGAAATCGGTCTGCTTCACAAGATCGTTTTCAAGGACGGAATCGTGAGATACGAGCCAGTTAAGAGAGGCACTCATCACCACCATCATGTTGTCTGCAGTAAGTGTGGAAGAGTTGTCGAACTCCCTCTAGATTATCTGGAAGAACTCGAAGATCTCGTGAAAAACAGAACCGGTTACACAATAGAGGATCACCAACTGAAATTCTATGGTCTCTGTCCACAGTGCCAGAGAGAAAACAGAAGTCCAGATAGTACCAGTAACGCTATTATATAGGATATAGGACTTTCGAATTTGAAGACAGGTATCAATCTTGAAGAGAAGAGTACTGTCCGTTCGAATATCTGAGAGAGACTGGAAAGACCGGCCGAAAAGAAATCGCACAGAGTTTTCATCTGCAGCGCATCGAGAACAATGATTGACAGTATCCCTATATACGAAGGTAGTACGAAGAATGGGACCATAAGTACTGTAAGTGGGACGCTTAGAAGCGATAGAGTACCGAAGTAGCTTATTGAAAGAGGAATAACTGCTATCTGCGCTACCAGACCTGTGAAGAAGGCCTGGAAA
Source organism: Thermotogales bacterium Thermo_02 (assembly GCA_001603185.1). Lineage (GTDB taxonomy): Bacteria > Thermotogota > Thermotogae > Petrotogales > Kosmotogaceae > Mesotoga. The sequence continues at coordinate 4,037 of LVBU01000391.1, forward strand.
ACCAGATTTCTGCCTTCAAGTACGGGCAGAAAAATCAGCAGAACGGCAGTCGCAAAGAAACTGAGCTGGAATGAAAGTGACGATACAAGCGACGGTTGAACACAGACCATAATCATGCCGGTAAGCCCCAGCACATTCAAAGGGTGCTGATAGAAATCTACAAGTCGGAAAGCACTGTAGATCAGAAGCATGAGGAAAGTTCTCGTTGCGGAAATCGACGGTCCGGTGGCGAGTGTGTAGAAACCGAGAACCACTACAGATAAGATCAGCCGAGTATTTCTTCCAATAAGCAGCAACCCGAAAGTGGAGTTTAGAAAAAAGTACATAATACCAACGTGAAGACCTGAAACCGCAAACAAATGTGCCACTCCAAGATCGGAAACTCTCTCTCTAGTCTCATAATCAAGAGATCGTCTATCACCAATAAACACTGAAGCTGCCATGGTCTTAATGAGTCCATACTCTTTGAGTTTATCTCTGGTGTATTCTGCAGGCAGCGACAGAATTCTCTTTCCATCGATGACTCCTTCGACTACTGAGTCGAGATAGTAAACAGGAAACATACCCCGCCTGCCGAGCTTGCCTGCTGTCCAGATTATCTGCCCAGGATGTACAGACTGGCCTTTGTCTGATAGTCTTATTTGAACAGTCTGGTTGAGCTTCTTCCATGCACCGTCCACGAGGATCTTTCCGCCCGAAGACTCGGCAATACCCGTTCCCCCACTGGTTACGTAACCTGTGTATTCGACTTCCACAGATTTGGTCTCAAAAGCCAGGGGCGACTCAAGTAATATTCCCAGAAGCAGGAAGATGACCCATATGACTTGACTAACTGACTTTCGTGACAAAATGAAAACTACTACTGCAATTGGAAACAAGAACAGCAGCGAAGTCTTGCCAAACTCACTGGCAAAAACCAGACTCTCCCCCAGGAGAAGAGCGAAGAGATAGTATAGAAGAGGAAATTCTGTCTTTCCCATCAAAAGAGGTACCCCCTTCGAATATTCTACATCTCCCAACCGAATATTTGAATCACGTTATCGGAAATTCGATGTGATAGAATAATGATGTGCAATGTTTCTGGAGGTAAATGATGTGAGGCATTTTCCTGTTGGCGGGCTTACTCTGGTGGGTTACTATGGTTACCGGAACCTGGGCGATGATCTTCTTCTTCTGTCTTCATTGACGCTCCTGGAAGAGATAGACTTCGAAGGGCCGGTTTTTTTGCCTGCCGCAACACCAGTGAAAGAACTCCTCGATAACTTTCGGTTTCGACTGAACCTGAACATAATAAAACGCTTCGATCCCTTTCAGTTGAGCAATGCCGTGAAAAATTCGTGCGTCACAGTCTTTGGCGGAGGAAACTTGCTCCAGGACTGCACGAGCTTCAAAAGTTTCCTATATTACTATGAATTGGCCAGGTACTCTCTAAGGAAGAAAAGACCGGTTCTGTTATTGTCGCAGGGATTTGGGCCGATAAACCACAGGTCGAACGATAGAGCCCTCGGAAAGCTGCTTAATAATCCCCTCACATACGGAGTAATGAGAGACAACACCAGTTACAAACACTTCTCCAGAGTATCGAAAAATGTAGAACTAGGAACCGACTATGGACCTTATTATCTATTCAAAAAGGGGATAATCCCTTCTGAAAGAATGAGAGCAGAAGGACTTGCCGTTATCGTACTGCGGAACGGAACTAAGGTCGAAGACGTAATCAAGGCGCTGAAACTCAACGGACTCACTGAAGTATGTGCCGTCGGCTTCCATAACCATCATGATGAAGAGAAGCGAAGAGAACTTGAAGAGAAGGCAAGGAATGCAGGCTTCAGAATTCGCAAAGCGCCCGGTGATTTGAGTAACGTAATTGAGATATTCAACAACGCAAGCATAATAATCACAGAGAGATTGCACGGCCTGATTCTAGCCATCTCTATGGGCGTACCTTTCGTTTGGGGAAAGAATAGCAAACTTGATCGCTTCATCAGGTCCATAGATAGAAACTGCAATCTCTTTTTTGAAGACGATTGCGAAAGTATGAGCCTTGCCATTAACAGCTCGATGCGCGAAAAGCCCGATTTCAGAGAGCTTTATAGAGAAGACCTCGAAAGAACCGTAGAATTGTCCAGAAGCGCATTGAAAAAACTAACTCGTAGATAGAAGGTGAATTCAGTGTGGAGATACTTCCTGCCAACCAGAGTCTTTTCCGGAAGTGGTGTTTTGAAAGAGAATGCAGGATTATTAAGAGAGACAGGCACTAAGGCATTCATCGTCACCGGAAGGAATTCGGCAAGAATCAGCGGTGCCCTTGATGACTTGTACGAGATTCTAAAAGTCATCGAAATACCGCATTTTCTTTTCGATGAAGTCGAAGAAAACCCCTCTTTCGATAATGTTGAAGCAGGGAAACGGGCTCTCCTGGAAAGCGAATGCGACTTTGTGATAGCTATCGGCGGTGGAAGCCCGTTAGACGCCGCGAAGGCGATGGCTGTACTGGCTAAGAACCCCGAATTATCATGCAAAGAGCTTTACGGAGGTTCAAATCTCATGGCTCTCCCCGTGATTGCTGTTCCCACAACTTCCGGAACCGGAAGCGAAGTCACCCCATATTCTATTTTGACAGACTCCAACGGCATCAAGAAGGGATTCGGAATGCCGTCGATATTTCCCGTTCTTGCCTTACTCGACCCGGTATACACACTCAGTATGCCCTGGTCGATAACTCTGGCAACCGCTCTTGATGCACTTTCGCACTCGCTAGAAGGCGAAATCGTAAACAGCGCTCAAAATCCTCTGGTGAAGATGCTCTCGAAAAGCGCAACAGAGATTATCGCAAGAACACTTCCCTTAGTACGCGAGAAACAGGATGACCTGATTTTGAGAGAAAGACTTCAGTATTCCTCGATGATAGCCGGCATGGTAATAGCCCACACCGGAACCACAGCCGTCCACGCAGCGGGTTATCCGCTTTCATCTTTCAAAGGCGTGAAGCACGGCATGGCCAACGCAATGATAATTCCGTCTGTGTTCGAGAGAATAGCCCTGTCTTCGCCGGATACTGTTCTGAATGCTATTAAACCCTTCGACAATCTGGAAGAACTGAGAAAGTTTCTTGATCGTTTTGATATATGGAGGGATAAGTTAGACATAAGCGATGATGAAGTGCTTGAGTGGTCTACTCAGTCGGAAAGGGCCGCTCATAACAAGAAAACTCCGGGAGTATTTGACAGAGATTTCTATATCAACCTTTACAGGGAGTTAAGAGGAAATTGAACCCTAAAGCCTACCTGAGAAGGAATATCAAAAGACGGGTCGCGTTAGGGCATCCATGGATCTATGACAACGAAATCCAGTCATGTGATTCCGTTGACGACGGTCAAATCGTAGATGTATTCACATCTTCAGACCAGTTTTTGGGTCGTGGATACTTCAATTCACTCTCTACAATAAGGATAAGATTACTGACAAGGAAGAACATCGAGATAAATGGAGCCTTCTTCAGGGAGAAAATATTAAGAGCCTTCAACAAAAAGAAAGCATTGTTGAACAACGGTGACTCTTTGCGCGTTGTTTTTGGAGAAGCCGATGGTCTTCCGGGTATGATAGTTGACAAATTCGCCGATTTTCTGGTAGTTCAGTTCAACACTCTGGGTATCTACACTTTCCGAAGGGAAATAGTGGACGTTCTTCTGGAGCTATTCTCGCCAAAAGGAATATACGAGAAGAGTGAAGGATCGTCTCTCGAAAAGGAAGGACTGGTACAGACCGGAGAGTGGCTTGCCGGCGACGGCCCGATTCTAATACCCTTCAATATTGACGGTCTGAGATTTCTTGCTGACATGAAAGGACAGAAGACAGGTTTCTTCCTGGACCAGAGAGAAAACGCGATGAAGCTTGCCTTTCTGAGCAATGACCGCTTTGTTATCGATCTCTTCTCTTACACCGGCAACTTCGCCTTTCACTGTCTCAATTACGGGGCTAGAAGTGTCGTGCTCGTCGATATTTCGGAAAGAGCTCTGGAAGTTTCTGAAGAGATCGCAAAGATGAATGGGTTTGAGCACAAGTGCGAGTTCGTAAAGGCTAACGCTTTTGATTACCTTAGAAATGGCGATATTTCGAAAGCAGATATCGTTATAATAGATCCACCAGCCATGGCAAAGAACACTTCATCCAAGTCTAGCGCTCTGAGAGGCTATAAAGAGCTGAACTTACGCGGAATTAAGAACCTCCGAAATGATCGGGTGCTTGCTACATCCTCTTGCACACAGATCGTATCTGAGGAAGACTGGCTAAAGTGTATCAACGAAGCCTTTGCCGACAGCAAGAAACTGGGTACGCTTATTTACAGAGGTGGACAACCTCTCGACCATCCCGAGGTGAGCTCGATTTTTGAAACTAAGTACCTGAAGTTCAGAGTGTTCAGTGTCCATAATATTGCTGAACTATGATCTTAGGAACCGAATATGAGTTCTTGTTGCCATAGAATGTTATAATTCTTGAAAGTCTAACGGCTGGAGGTTGATGGTAATGGCCAAAGTATTCGTTGTGACTTCCGGAAAAGGGGGAGTCGGCAAGACCACCATAACAGCCAATATTGGTTGTGCGCTCGCCAATAAAGGTGCGAAAGTCTGTCTTATTGATGCCGACATCGGTTTGAAAAATCTTGATATAGCCCTGGGTCTGGAAAATAGAGTAGTACATACGATTCTGGATGTTGCTAATGGAAAGGTTTCAGCTACCGAGGCTCTTGTAAGGCACAAACAGATAAAGGGCTTGTATCTAATGGCAGCATCACAAATCGCAACAAAGGAAATGCTGTCTCCGGAGGACATGAAGAAAATCGTTGCGGAGCTTTACTCAAAGTTTGACTATATCATTATCGATTCTCCAGCCGGCATAGAGAGAGGATTCAGAAACGCAATTGCCGCGGCAGAGAAGGCTTTGATCGTAACCACTCCGGAGCTTCCCGCTATAACCGACGCCGACAGAGTCATTGGATTGCTTGAAAACTCAGGAATGTCTGAGAGCAACATTCGCCTCTTGATAAACCGTTTCAAGGTGCAAATGGTCAAACGTGGAGACATGCTGACAAGAGAAGATATCCAGGGTAACCTTGCAATCGACCTTATAGGGATTTTGCCTGACAGTGATGAAGTTATAGTTGCCACGAACAAAGGTGTACCGGTTATACTGAATGGAAACGGTGAAGGAATCGGAAAGGTCTTCGAGAACATTGCCCTCAGAATACAGGGGGAATCCCTTCCGATAGAGAATGACATCCAAGAGCAGGGATCAAAAGGGTTCCTTGAATTCCTCAAGAAATTCTTCAGAAGAAACTGAGAGGGGTTGAAGCGTATGTTCTTTGGACTTTTCAGAAAGAAGAAAAAGGTAGAAGGCAGCAGAAAAGAGGCAAAGGATAGACTGGAATCGATAACCGGTGGCAGAAGATACTCAGTTCCCGTAAGAGAGGTAATCCCTCAGGAACTACTTCAAAGCAGTGGGAAGGATATGATCCATCAGATAAAGTCTTATGTTGCCGACAAATATAAGGTGAAGGAAGAGAACGTCAAAGTTCAGCTTGAAGAGCACAATGGCTACGTTGTGATTATAACGAACGTAGTGTTCCATTAAGGCCTATGAAATCGTCCATCAAAACCAATCAAAGGGTTCAGTTTATCGATATAACCGATAGGGTCCGGGAAGCAATAAAAGAGTCCCAGATCTCCCGAGGTATTGTCAATATATTCGTTCCGCACACTACTGCAGCAATAACTATAAACGAAAACTCCGATCCAAGCGTGATCGAAGACATGACAAAGTGGCTGGCGCATCTGGTGCCGGAGAATGCGGGTTTCAAGCATTCAGAAGGTAATTCGGATGCCCATATAAAGGCCTCTATTGTGGGATCGTCAGTTACTGTTCCATTCGATGAGAACGGACCTCAGCTCGGTATATGGCAGGGAGTCTATTTCTGCGAATTTGATGGCCCAAGAATCAGAAACGTTATAATCAGGGTCTCACAGACGTGACTGACCCTTCAAGATCTTCTGATCTTTTTTGAGGAATGAGAAGCTTGTCCTAAGAATCCAGACTACGACACAAGCCATATGGGAAATGAGGTGTGCTAAATGCAGAAGAGATTTCTGCTCTTTTTCGTGATTCTTATCTCTGGTTCTTCACTTCTTGCAATAAAGGGATTCACCTGGGACATGGGACTCCCAAAGTTCTACTTTGCATCGGTCATGATTTCTCTTCTCGTCGTTGTCGCAAGTCTCAAGGCGGCACGATCTACGCAATTCTTCAGACTGGCTCTTCCGCAGTTCACAGCTCTGTTGTTTGGTATCTACTCTTGTTTCACTACACTGATTGTCCTGAAAAGTCTTCCGGAAGTCTTTCCAGTCTCTCTTGGATACGCCATGAATCTCTTGCTCTTCCTGGTTTTCTCGGTTCTAATAGCAAGAGAGACGGAAAGCAAATTGATGATAATGCTCCAGATATTCGTAGTAATCGGTCTGCTAATAGCTTTCGACGCAATTTTCGCTTTCTATTCCGGGAGAAGCCTTCTGTGGGGCGTCCAAAACGACCCAATGGCCCGTGGCAATCTCGCGACTGTAATTGGAAACGTGAACTTCACCACCAGTTTCATGGCTATGTTGCTCTTTCCTGCGGCGTTTCTTGCCGTCTCAAAAAGGTCTCTCTGGAAGAGAGATAGGCTGCGCAAAGTCGTATATCTCTGCAGCTTCTCCGTGTTTCTCATCGTTATTCTTATAGGGCAGACCAGATCCGTTTACTTTTCGGTGATAGGCTCCGTAATCCTGGTACTCTTCTTCTCTCTATTTATCTCTATGCGATTCAAACTCAAGGGTCTTTTCTCAAGAGTACACACTTTTTTCCTGATAGTCCTGGTGATGATAACCATAACCATTCTCTGGGTTTACTCTTCAGACAATTTCCTCACCAGGGGCAGTTTCAGTTTTGCCGAGAGGATCTCTTACACAACTCAGGATAGAATATCTGTTGATTCCAGAGTCCTGCAGTGGAAAGCAGCAATTGAGCAGTGGAAAGATTCTAAATTCCTCGGTACCGGATTTGGTACTTACAAGTATTTTTCAACCCGGAATATGAGCTCGGTTCTGGAAAGAGAACCAGAATATATGTACGCAGCCGGTCTGAACAGTATTCGAGCCCATAATGAGTATGTGCAGGTGCTGGGAGAAACCGGTATAGTCGGTATAGTACTAGTGATACTGTTTATCTTGAGCATGGCCTTACACACCTTTAGAGTAGTTTTGAAGTGCGATTCAGTTGACAGCATCCTTTTATATCTCTTCCTGCTGGGAGGACTTCTCATTATTTTCATCGACTCCGTTCTGTCCTTTCCTGGTCACCTGATGCCAAATGCACTCTTTGCAGTCTTTCTCTTTGGCTTTCTCATGAATGAATCCTTCCTCTCCGGACACAGAAAGAGAATTGAGTACGGCAAGGTGTTTTCACTTCTGACGGTTGCATTCGCCCTGATTACCTCAATACTAATGAGCCGCACGTTTATCTCGGAAGGTCTGTTCACGAGAGGTTATATTTCTTACAGGAAAGTGGAGAGTATTAATCCCCAGATTCCCGAGCTCCTGAACTCTGTGAAGAGACTGAGAGTAGAAATCGACAGAGTTCAAGACCTCAGTGATGAATACACTTATCTGGCCACAGAGACTTATGTCACTTCAAGACTTGAACAGCTCACTGAGAAGTATCCGGAAGCGCCTTTAGCGCTGCTCGAAGATATGGCCATTCAGGAAAGAAGGAGGAGCTACGATTCCATAATCTCTCAACTGAATACCAGACTGAAGAATTCGTCGAACGCTCTGATGAATGCCCGGCAGGATGCCACCGAGGAGTTCTACAATGCTTTGAGGACCCTGACAATATCCAGAGAGCTTCTATCAGGACAGTTTCTATCGGATGCCTATCTGGGATATCTTTACCTCACTGTTCAGAGAAAGGAAGACTACCGACTTAAGATCTCTATGGCTGGCGAAAAGCTTGAAAGTTCATTCAGAGATATTTTTGCAAGAGAAGACCTCTTCTCCCAATGGCTAAATGCAGACTTGGGACCGATCAGTATTCTTGAGGGCGTCTCCACGGATCACGCCTTTCTTAAAGACCTCCCCGAAGCTATCTTCATCTCCGAGAACTCGACAGATCTTCAGACCATACTTCAAAGAGTTGATATCGACGCTCTAATCGACTTTCAGCTGATGCTCGATGCAATCGATGCTCTCCTCTCTTCTTTGCGCATATCTCCGGATCTTCAAGTGATTCGAAACATCGCTTCCCTTCTTTTCAGGGTGATGGTCGATGCCAGAAAAGTCTCTTCGCAACTTGAGATGTTTGCTCCGGTTCTTGCAAACCCCGCCGACCTCGAGAGAATCATATGGACTCTTAATGACCTTGTCTATTCTCATAAAGGCGAACTGCAGACACTTTACAGAGTAGCAATTAGAGGCAATCCAGGAGGCTGGTTGAAGGGAAACGATAATCTATACGGTGAATATGCCAGGAATCTCCTCCTGCTCTATGGAGAAGACAGCCTCGATGATGTCATAGAGATCGCACGGCTTGAAGTCTTTGCCTGGAATCATATGAAAGAACACAGAGGAGTCCCAGACGGAGTTATTTCGGTGCTGACTCCTCTGAAAGATAGACTCGAAGACTCTACAATAGTCTCGCTTTTCGCTGAAGCCAGAGAGTGGTCTGAAGAAACCCTTCAGGTAGTGCTTCTGGAAATCGAGAGCGAAAACTCAGAACCTCTAAAGCAACAGCTCGAAGCTCTGAATCAAAGACTGGAGGGTTTTGCGCTTTTCTACGACATGTGGCTGGCTAAAGAGTAAACGTCATCCGGTCTTAACAGTCATAACGTTTGGAGCATAGCGGACGTTGTTAATCGGGTTTATTATATAAGTAGGTACAATTGGAGGTAAGAATTGATGCTTGAGATTAAGGACGTTAAGCTTGTTCGCGACAATCGAGTTATACTCAACAACCTGACAGCTTCCTTTGATAGGGGTCAGGTATATGCCGTTCTGGGGAACAACGGGGTTGGTAAATCGACTCTATCCTACGTTCTAATGGGACTGGAGTCTCACAAAGACTATACCGGGCAGTTGCTTCTTAATGGAGATCCCATAGATGCCCTTTCAGTTTTTGAGAGAGCTGTCAAAGGGATAACTCTCGGCTGGCAAGAGCCAGCCAGATTCACCGGACTTACAGTGAAAGAGTACCTCACTCTGGGAGGAAAGAGGAAGATCCCCAAAGAGGAGTTGGCAGAAATCCTCTCAATCGTTGGCTTGAATGAAGACTATTTGCAGAGATTTGTTGATGATACCCTCAGCGGCGGTGAGAGAAAGCGCATAGAGCTGGCCTCAATTATGATAATAAATCCCGAAGTGATTGTCCTTGACGAGCCGGATTCAGGTATCGACATAATGTCGATGGAGATGATCGAGACCGTTCTGCACAGACTGAAGGGAAAGGGTTCAATAGTGATCATAATAACTCATCGCGAAGAAATCGCAGTCATGGCAGATGAAGCCTATCTTCTATGCGCCGGAAGAATGCTTGCGTCTGGCAAGCCCGAAGAAATAGTGGAATTCTACAGAAAACTATGCGACAAATGTCAGCATATAAATGAACCTGTAAGCAAAGGTGGCCTTCAGAAATGATAGAATCCAGTTATGAACGCGAGTTTCGAGCGATAGCCAATGAATATGAGCGATCCGGAGGAAACGCTTCGGATTTTTTACGCAAGGACATCGTCTCAATCATCGTAAGCGGAAACAAGATTATAGGAAGAAATACCGTTGAAGGGGTTCACCTCAAGGCAAGAGAACTCGATAACGGCGTGGAGGTCTGGCTGGACATAGATGCGGGAATTGTCATCGAAAACCCCATTCATCTGTGCACGGGATATCTTAAGCCCGAAGGGGAGCAAGTGGTTTTGATCCACAACAACATAGGTGAGGGTTCGAAAGCCAAGTTCATATCTCACTGCGTCTTCCCAAGCGGAAAGAGTTTCACTCATTCGATGATCGCAGACACAAAGGTTGGGAAGAATGCCGAGATGGTTTATGAAGATACTCACATGCACAGCAAAGACGGTGGAGTAACTGTAAAAGCTACTTACAACACAAAGGTGGAGGAAGCGGGACGATTCCAGAATCTCTTCTATTTGACGAAGACAAGAGTTGGAAAGCTTTACGTGAAGATGAACGTCGAACTTGAGAAAAACGCTTCAGCACATATTGAATCAAAAGTCTATGAGAGAGAAGACGATTATCTCGAGATAGATGAGGAATTGCATCTCAACGGTGAGGGCTCTTCGGGTATAGCCAAGACAACTGTCTTCGCAACCGACAGCAGCAAGGCAAAGATTATCAACAAAGCCTACGGAAACGCACCCTATTCAAGAGGCCACATCGAGTGTAACGAGATAATCAAGGGAAATTCCGTCGAAGTCGGTACCGTACCCGAACTCTACGTGAAAGACGAAAAGGCCGAACTGACTCACGAAGCTTCGATCGGAAGGGTAAACATCAAGCAGATGGAGACCCTGATGTCTAAAGGACTAAATGAAGAAGAAGCTACCGATCTTATTATAAAGGGGATGCTGCGATAGTGAACGGAGGTCATATTCTTGAACTACCTTGAAGACTACACAATAAAGATACTAATCGATCTTGTCAACATACCAAGTCCATCGGGCTTTACCGAAAAAGCAATAAGTTTTGTCGAAAGCGAACTTATATCCCTTGGATTCACGCCAAGCATAACCAGAAAGGGTGCGCTCGTGGTCGAACTAGGCGGCGAGGGGAACCCCCTCGTTCTTGCCGCTCATGTAGATACACTTGGAGCTATGGTCAAATCGCTCAAGTCAAACGGAAGGCTTGAGATCACCACTATCGGCGGCTTTACAATGAACAGTATAGAAAGCGAAAACTGTACTATCCATACAAAAAACGGACAGAGCTATACCGGTACTATACAGAGCATTTCTCCTTCGGTACACGTATTCGACAATGCGAGGACTCTGGAAAGGAAGATTTCGAACATGGAAGTCCGAATTGATGAAGAAGCCAGTTCTGTGTCGGAACTAAGAGAACTCGGCATAGAAGCCGGCGACTTCATATCCTTTGATCCAAGGCCGGTTGTTACCGAAAAGGGTTTTGTTAAGACCCGACATCTCGATGACAAAGCGAGTGTGGCCATTCTTCTAAGCCTTGCCCGAAAGGTCGCATCGGGCGAGACGAGATGCGGCAGAAAGACCTATCTCTTCTTCTCAAACTACGAAGAAGTGGGACATGGAGCGTCTGCTGCAATGCCCCTTGATGCAGAAGAGATTATCTCCGTCGACATGGGTGCAGTAGGTGACACACTCAGTACTAACGAATTCGTTGTGTCGATTTGTGCGAAAGACTCAGGCGGTCCTTACGACGGCACAATAGTGAAGAATCTTATACAAGCGGCCAGATCGTCGGGAGCGGACTACGAAGTAGATATATATCCCTTCTACGGTTCTGATGTGGAGGCATCTCTAAGGGCCGGATACGATGTCAAGTTTGGTCTTCTGGGCCCGGGCGTTGAAGCCTCACACGGCTATGAAAGAACCCATTACAAAGCTCTTGAGAATACTCTAAGACTTCTTTCGAAATATATACAAGCAGAGGTGTGAAAACACACCTCTGCTCACTTTCATCAGAACAGTATCTTTCCCTTCTTGGATCCCTTGTCATGCCCAAGCTGATTAACAAAACCGGCAGGCGCAACGTCGATGACTTTGCTCTTCTCAGCTTCCATGGCCTCTTGTAATCGCTTCTTGTACTCATCCATCTTCTCTCTCAACTCGGCCACGTCTCCCTGAAGCCAGCCGTATATACTGTCGGCCAATCTTTCAGCAATGTCCTCTACTCGATCGCTATCTTCCATAAGGCCAGCGCTCTCAGTAATTGACAGCTCTTCAGTTACAACGTTCAGCACATCATCTCTTGTAAGATCTGGAAGAAGCGATTTTGCGAGCCTCATCGCAATGTTTGTCCTTAGCCTGAGGTCATCTATTGTGGCTTCAAGATTATCGAGTCTTGACATCACGGCACCTAGAAACTGATCTAACGATATTTGCATTTACTTTCAACTCCCTTCTATATCTTCCATCAAATATAATACATCCGTGCGGCGTTAATATAGTTAAGGCTATGTTTTACATCAGGATAACTCCCGCCTGAGCAACCTCTCTCTCATTCTAAAAAGCCACAATGAAAGAACGGCAATTAACAGGAACATCAACATATCACCACTGGCTATGGCGAACAACCAACCGGAAGGCAGAAAAATGTTCGCAAAGACTTCCAGTATCATAATCTCACTCACTAAAGAAAGAATTACAAT
>LVBU01000392.1 GCA_001603185.1 Thermotogales bacterium Thermo_02
ATATCAGCGTGAGGATCAGCAACGAGAGTTTTCTAATAACTCCAAGCGGTATGAGCTATGATAGTTTAGATATTGAAGATATTGTAATGGTGAGTATGAATGGACAAACGGTCAACAGCAAGAGAAAACCGAGCATAGAACACAGCCTTCACAGAATGATCTATCTTGCACGGCCGGACGTGGGTGCGGTTATTCACACTCATCCACAGTATTCAACTGCTTTCGCCATAGCGAGGGAGCCAATTCCCCCAGTTTCGGAAGAACTTGTCCAGATCATCGGAGAGGGCGTACGCTGTGCAAACTATGCCTTGCCAGGGACGAAGGAACTGGCCGACTATGTTGTTGAGGGTCTGGGAAAGAACAATGCGGTACTGCTTGCCAACCACGGTGCAGTATGTGTCGGAGAGTCTCTTGCCGGAGCTTTCAAGGTCGCCGAAGTCCTCGAAAAGGCTGCAAAAACGATAATTCTTGCAAGGATAATTGGAACGCCCCAGATAATATCGCACGAAGACTGTTCAAAAATGCAGGATTTCGCCAGAAATCACTACGGACAGCGGTAAGCTGAATCGTTATAGATACTAACCGAATTGAAACGGGCCTTAGCCCCCTTCCCCTTTGTTTGAAGAGCCGATCGGTGATCGGCTCTCTTTTCTCTAAATGATATGAAAGATACTATCGAAAAGTACTAATTGGCATGACATTATGGCATTATTGTATTTGGGTGAAACTGAAAGTGGGGTGATTTTATGGTTTCGCAGGGAATTGATATCATGGTCGCGGAAGATTTCAAAAGACTAAAGGGGAAATCGATTGGTTTGATCACCAACTATTCCTTTATCGATGGAGAATTGAGATGGGGAATCGATTTGATGGTGGAATCGGGATTGAGGATCAAAAAAATCTTTACGCCCGAGCACGGACTTGGAGGAATAGCCGACGGAGAAAGTTATGAGGATTCGGTACACTCACGATACAAGGTTCCAGTGGTCAGTCTTTATGGCAATAAGACAAAGCCTCTGACGAGCGATCTCGAGGGACTGGACATACTTGTCTACGATATTCAAGATGTTGGCCTGAGATACTACACATTCCTCTACACCTTGGCCTATTCGCTTGAGGCCGCTGCCGAGAACGGTCTGGAGTATATGGTTTTTGACAGAATCAACCCTCTGGGCAGGGGAGTTTTCGGGTGTAGAATCGACGACTCACTTCAATCGGATGTTGGTGGCTTCGCGTTACCACTCCAATATGGTCTCACTCCGGGTGAGCTTGCACTTTACTTCAAGAAGCTTAAAAGGCTCGATCTTGATCTTCACGTAGTACACCTGAAGGGCTGGAGGGGAGAGCGGTTCACCGATACCGGGCTTTTCTGGAATGTGCCGTCTCCGAATATTCCGACTTTCGATTCTCTTCTTGGATATGCAGGAACATGTTTCTTTGAAGCGACTAACGTAACTGAAGGTCGCGGCACGTTCAAGCCCTTTCTGGTCATCGGGGCGCCCTGGATAGACGGTTTTCACCTTGAAGAGAAACTGAGAAGTGACTTCCCCGGGCTCAATGTGAGAAGGCGTGAGTTCATGCCCACTAGCAGGAAATATGCAAATGAAAGCTGCGATGGAGTCGAATTTTTCCCGTCGAAGAAAGAGAATTTCTTTCTCGTAGTTTTGAAGATGATGGAGTATTTGCTAGAATATGATGAGTTCGAGATGACATATCGTCTGGATCATCTCACAGGTGTCGTCAACAGTGCCGACATGATTCGGGCCGGAGAGGTCGATCTATTTCAATGGCGAAAGTCCGGTGACGAGTTCATCGAGTTTGCAGGCGACTGTCTGATCTATCCGGGAATTAACTTCTACCGTGAATGAGAGGTATTTAATGAGCGAGACACCATTTCCGCTTTACTATAAGCTCTATGTCGAACTTAAAGAGGCGCTTCAATCTGGACGTTATCTTAAGGGCGATAAGCTTCCGACAGAAAAAGAGCTTTGCCTTGAGTACGGCCTCAGCCGTCTTACCGTAAGAAGAGCTATGGACGAACTTAGGAGAGAAGGGTTCATAGAGAGACTTAAAGGCAAAGGCACATTTGTCACGGGCTCAAAGAGAGAAGAGCAACTTGCTACCTTGACAGGGTTCACAGACGATGCGCAAAAGAAAGGCCGGGAAGCGAAATCCGTTGTTCTCGATAATCGTCTGATAAGAGTTCCAGCCGACGCAGTCGATGCCTTCAAAATCCCTGCGGATGCTATGGTAGTTCTTCTAAAGAGAGTGAGAATGCTTGAAGGAGAACCCTATGCAATTGAAGAAGCTTACCTGAACGTCGGAGCAGATATAAGATTCTTGAATATCACGCAACGCGATATGGAATCTGAGTCGCTTTACGGCATTCTTCGAAAAGAATTCTCTATAAACATTTCCTATGCGCAGGAGGAGATGGAACTCACCAGGCTTAAGAGGGATGATGCCCGTTTTCTGAAACAAGAGATAAACGACTGCGCCATTCTCCGGAAGCGTTTCACCTATACTAAGAGCGATGTATGCATAGAGTATGTAATTTCACTATATAGGGCAGACAGAAGCAAGTTCAGAATTCTGAGGCGCATCTAGCATGTAAATCAATGCAGAGTATCTTTTCTATTGTATTTACT
>LVBU01000393.1 GCA_001603185.1 Thermotogales bacterium Thermo_02
AATCAATAGTGTTCTAATGAAATAGAACACTAGATGAATATGGAGGTATTGAAATGAGCAAACAGTTTCCTTCGATCATGAAGATAGCAGTAGCCGCGGCGATAGGTCTCCTGGCTGTCGTAATACCGTCGCTTCCGGTGAAGATACTCCTGGCGATCGCCGGTATTGTTATCCTTGCCACGAGCCTGAAGAAGTTCTCGTGGCTTCTTATAGTTCTGAGTGTTATCTTTCTCGTGTTACCGGTGACAGTCTTCAGCATAATAAGCGGGATCGATGGCAATATTCTTAGGTGGCCACTAGGAATAATCAGCAATCCCGGAATCCAGAGGTGGTTCGACTGGATCGGAAGAATGGATTATGATGGTTTTAACCAGAAGACCACACCGCAGACATACTATATGCCGGACAAGTACATAGACTCGGGGATGGAGATCGACTTGAAAGGGATTGGATATCAGGTGAGTTTCGACGAAGATTCTGACCAGATACATCTTTCCTCTGAGCTGGATGTTAGAAACGTGGGTTCTAGAATTTATATCTCAATGCCCGATCATATGAAGAATGCAACGGCTATCCTCACGATAGGGACTAAGAACGGTCTCAGCAAGGCAGTTTTCGATGTCGTAGCCCTTTCACTGGAAGGCAAGCTGACAGCGCGGGAAGTCTCAATAAATGCTGTTTCTGTCTCGATTAAGGGTGATGTTGAAGCAGAAAACAGGATCTTAGTTGGAGGGGTATCAATCTCAATTCCTGGCAACCTCATTGCTCCCAGAGTAACAATAGAAGGTGCGCCGTCACTGTCCATTACTGGCAGAATAGAGGCCGAAGAGTTTCACGCCAATAACTGTATTGCGGTCAGTCTGGCTATGGAGAGCGTCGGTGTAAAGGAATTATCGATAGGAGCTTCAACAGTAAACGGGAGAATCAAGTATCTCGATTCCTGGCCGGAAAAGAGAAGCGTGAGGATCTCGGGATTATCTGGGTCGATAACTCTGACGATGCCAAAGGGAAGCGGAGGCTTTGAGCTTTTCACAAGCGGGAGAATCAGTGTTACGACCAGCGAGTATTGAGAGATGAATCTCTATGTTTACTAAAATTGACAAACATGATGGTGTTCCCGCCTATATTCAGATTATGAACCTAATCAAAAAAGAAATAATGCTTGGACGACTCGAAAATGACGATCAACTGCCGCCAGTGAGAGAGTTGGCAACGATTTTCGGTGTAAACACAAACACCGTAATCAGAGCGCTTGAGAGGTTGCAGTTTGAGGGACTTCTGGAGGCAGAACATGGGGTAGGGTACTTTGTGAGATCAGCTCAAGCTGTAAACAAAGAAGTGGTAAATACAATATCTTCAACGGTTAAAGAACTCAAGAAAAGCGGTATTGATCTTCAGATGGCGAAGGTCTTGCTAGAGGAGGTTTGGAAAAATGATTGAAAAGATAGAAGCCTATTTCATGAAGGAACTAAGCGAAAAGGCGGGAAGAATAGCTGTATTTTCTCTCGGGTTGCTCGTACCTTATTATCCCGTAAGACTGATCTTCCTCTTTCTGCTCTGCACAAGTTTGCTGCCTTCAGACATACAACACAAGAGGCTGGGTTCTCTACTTGCGCTGCCCTATTCTCACATGGAGCTGTTCTGGATCTCCTACCTCTTTCTGATAGCTCTGAGTACTTCGACCCAGTTGGTAGGTATGGCCCTTTTCGGAGCACACCTTAATGCAGTATCGGTTACATACTGGCTCGCAATGATACTTGGATCGATCAACTTCGCCACGGCTTACTATGCTGTAGCGATGCTAAGCGTGACCGCAGGTCTCGATAACTTTGGAATTCCGTTTCTCGTCCTGATTGTTGACGCGATAATCGGCGGAATTGGAAACAGGTGGAATAACCCGTACTTCTATGCAAGTCCAATTCACCAGGGAAACGCAATTGCTACAACATTAGTGGCATTCAGCGCTCTGATAGTTGCGAATTACGTCTTCGCTAGAAAGGGGGTACAGAAATGATAGTTAACGTAGACGGTCTCCGGAAGAGTTTTTCGTCCAAACCCGTTTTGAACGACATGTCTTTCAACGTCGATGAAGGAGACATCTTTGCAGTAGTTGGACCAAATGGAGCGGGGAAAACTACTACTCTGAGATGCATATTCGGAGAGTTGAAACCCGACAACGGTAGTGTCTCGGTCTTCGGGCAGAAGGTTACGTCCCGGACGAAAGAGAAGATAGCTGTGTTGACTGAAGACAGACTAACTTTCAGAAGATTCACAGGAGAAGATTACTTGAGAATATGGAGAATGCTCTACCCAAACTGGCAGGAGAAAGTCTTTACAAGCTTCGCGGTGCACTACAAGTTCAATCTGGCGGAGAGAATCGAGACATACTCTATGGGAATGAAGACACTCTTTCACATAGCGCTGACAGTTGCGAGCGGAGCCGACCTGTTGATACTCGACGAACCGACTCAGAATCTGGACCCCGTGATCAGACAGGAAGTCATGGGAGTTCTCAGAGATTATGTTTTGCAGGAGAACAAGACTATGATCATCTCTTCGCATGAGATTTACGACCTTGAGGAAATAGCCGGTTCCTTCGCGGTGGTTCTGGAGGGGAAGGTTCTTTATACGGATACGATCGATGGGGCTAAGGAGAGCCACAGAATGGTCTCAAAGAGAGAGTCTATAACGAATGGAGAGGTCATAGGTGTTGTGGGCGAAGAGACTCTCGTGAAGACCGAAAGTGATTGTGGGCGCTTTCCGAACTTCAAAGAGATCGTACTGGGTTATCTGCAGAGCAAAAAGGCCTTTGCGCCATTTGAGAGCGAATTCAGGCCGAAATTCAAAATCTGAATACCATTACCGCTGTATAGAGGCCGCCTGTATCTCGCGGCCTCCTTTTATCCTCCATTCAACTGTTGAAATCACCGTTCGAGAAACAATCTCGTAGTATCATTCCTCTTGAGCCAGCTGACGGTATCCCTCAAAGATTCAAGGATCGAGCGCGGAGCATAACCAAGGTTTCTAGTAGCCTTTTCGTGAGAATAAGTATAGTCTCTCGTGAGTGTGTGAACCGTATATGGAGTGAAGTGTGCCCTCTTTCCCGTGACAACGTAGTAGACAGTTGCCAGGACAGACAGAAAGTATGCCGGAGAGCTCCTAAGAAATGTTCTAACCCTTTTCTTTCCTGTGAGTTCATGCAGCATATTCATAAGCTCTCTCATGTTCACTTTCTGACCCCCGAGTATATACACTTCTCCAGGGCGAGCTCTCTGTGCCGCCTCTATCTCTCCAAGAGCAACATCCCGGACATCGACAAAATCGAAGGAACCTTCTATTGCGACCCGTATCTTGCCAGCCGCGAATAGTTTGATCATTTTGCCAATTTCCGAGAGTCTATAATCGTACGGCCCGATTATTCCAGTTGGACAGATAACCACAGCATCCATCCCTTCTCTGGCTGCCGTTAGAACGTTCAATACGGCTTCCGCCTTAGATTTCCCATATACGCCAGCGGTGAGAACGGGGTTGAACGGTATACTCTCATCAATTATTCCGCCCGTTTCGGGTTCTGCAAACGCATGTATTGAGCTAGTGTACACGAGTCTTCTGACTCTCTGGACTTTGCACGCGTGAATTACGTTCTTTGTTCCTTCAATATTAACGCTTCTGACTAGCTTTCGCATGGTCGGCATTATCGATATCAAGGCTGCAAGGTGATATACGATATCTATATTCCGACAGGCCTCAACAACGAAGTCTCTGTCGCGGATGTCGCCACGTACTATCTCTAGACCCGGAGCCTCGATTATTGACGTGTCTTCTCCGGGAAGCGCCATCGCTCTAACCTTCTCTCCTCTGGAAACCAGCTCTCTGCTAAGAACATTTCCAACATGACCAGTTGCTCCAGTTACCAGAACCAAGATTTCCACCTCGCTCTTCTGATAGTCGGTCTTAAGTCTCCTTCAATCCTTTCTCAATAACGATGTTGGTGATTCTTTCGAACCCATCGGTTATGACAGAAAGGTCTTCGGGAGTAACGTTTTTCATGAAGAGCTTTATTAGTTCTTCGAAGTTCTTCAGGAAGTTTTGGAACATCTCTCCGCCTTTTCCGGTAAGGTGTATCATTATCACTCTTCTGTCTTCTTCGGAGCGGACACGTTCCATATATCCCATCTTCTCCATGTCATCTATGAGAAGCGTAATATTGCTCTTGGTCATTGAATAGGCTTTTGCCAGCGAAGACATATTTTGCGGCCCTTTAAGGGCTACATGGAGAAGCAGATAAAACTCCATTGTCTTCAGCTCTTCGGCCTCCTTGTTGAACGAAAAAAAGGCGGTGAAATTTCTCACCAGGTCGAACACTGTTTCCAGAATCTTCTGAGAGTCAGCACCGTTAGTA
>LVBU01000030.1 GCA_001603185.1 Thermotogales bacterium Thermo_02
GGGTATATTCGCGCTGTTTGACCTCAAAAATAAATCGATATATTTATTCGAACAATGTTGTCAATATAGCTCATCGCAAGCTCTCTTATCTGGATGGTCATTTTTCGAACTTTACCGGGTTGTGGAAGCGAATACTTTCTCAGGTAGAGACAAAGATTTTCCAGAGTGTTCCAGCGATACCCGTACCAAGAACTATCCAGATAACCGAGGGTCTAAATCTATGAAGCAGGTAGAAGGCTACCAAAGCAGTGAAGACAGTGAAGAGACTGTTGATTGACTGTATTCCGATGCGAAGAGTGGCAGCAAGGATAAGTGCGATTACCGATATTCTTAGGGCATTGAAGACTTCTGAAGTGTCTATCCATCTCGAAAGAAGATTAAGTAGCTTTAAGATCAAAAAAATCCAGAATACACTGGGTAGTACAACTCCTATTGTGGACGATATAGATCCGGCGACGCCTGACAGTCTGTAACCGATGAAGGTAGCCGAGTTTATCGCTATCGGTCCGGGAGTCATCTGGGAGATTGCAATCAGACTGAGAAATTCTTCCAGACTAAGCCATTTGTTCACATTTACTATCTGGTCTTGGATAAGGCTTAGTGCGCCATAGCCTCCACCAAATGCTAGAAACCCGATTTTGAAGAAGGCCCAGAAAAGTTCAATTATCATTTTCTTCTGTATCCTTTGCTAGCAAAAAATACCACAACCGAAGATAGTAGAAGAATCCATATTGAAGATAAATTGAAGATCGCTATGGCGATCGTCCCGGCAGCTATGATTGGAAGCAAAAAATACTTAGTTACGTTCTTCCTGATCAACTGCAAAGATAGGTTTGCGAGAATGACTGTGACTCCTACTCTCGCACCCATAAAGAACCCCTGAACTGCAGGATAGTCAGCGAAATCGGCAAAGTAACTCGCTATCACCAGGATTATGAGAAAGGGAGACAATATGGATCCCATAACAGCGGCGAGTGATCCTCTGAAGCCCGCCAAACGACTTCCAAGTATCATGGCCGTGTTGACTGCTATCACTCCGGGAACCGTCTGAGCCGTAACAATAACATCCATAAACTCTTCCTCTTTCAGAATCTTGTATTTGTCAACAATGAACTCCTTTATCACGGGGATCATTGCATAACCGCCACCTATGGTAAATGTACTTACCTTCAAGAATATTTTGAAAAGCTTAAAGGAGTTCACCGCTACCCCTGCCAAACGCTGCCTGCTGCAGTATGAAGAACACTAATTATCTCCTCTCAATTCCCTGGAAAGGCCTTTAGGTATTATTGACATCGGACCTGAAGTCTTTATTATTGAACACCTGAAACCTCTCCCGGTGGAAAGTGTCATAGATATTGTACAACTTAACAGTTTTTTTTGCAGTCAAATACTTTGTATTGTTGTTGTGAGTGGCTATCATGGTAAACTTGCTCAAGGGGGTGACTTTTATGGAGAATAGAATCAAGTGGGGGTCGAAAGCTATCTCGTCAGACGGTAAAGACCTCGGAAGGGTTATTCGAGTTGTTGTACATCCAAAGAACAATGAAGTAACACATATTGTAATCGAAAAAGGGATCTTCAACAGAGTGGCCAAACTTATTCCAATATCCACAGTTTTCTTTGCTGCCCCTGATGAAGTACGTCTGAAGATCGATTCAACCAACGTCGAATCACTTCAGGACTACGAAGAGACATTTTTTGTGACCGGTGAGGAGATAGAGAATATGGAAAGCGGCGTAACACCCGTTTACTGGCTGAGACCGGTAGGAGATTATGCTGAGTTGTACCCGCTTCCTCCTCTCAATACATCGATTAACGTTCCAAAAGACACGAAGTCGATGGAACCAGGCTGCGAAATATGTACTGCAGAAGACAAGGTAATAGGAAGAGTGAGAAGCTTCGTGCTCAATGACGAAGGCAAGATTACTCATATGATTGCCGATATCGGAGGCTTTGGGTCAAAGAAAAGGAAGTTGATTCCTGTGGACTGGATAGAAAAAATAGACGAATGCAGGGTACATATTTCTGCATCAGCTATTATGATAGAGAAGTTGGTAGAAACTGAATGACAGAGCTGGTGTGATCCGATGTGCGGACAGAGCTAAATGTCTCTTTTTGTTCTTAGCATCTTTTGAGGATGGTCTGAAGACACTCAAAGCCCGAGGAAAGCCCGGGACTTGAGGTTGTTCGCGACAGGTATTTTCCAACAGCGTTTGTAAAGTGAGCTTATCTGAAAGGAGGAAGGGCTAACGCTTCAAGAACGTAGTTTAGTCTTTCAATGGTTGAGTTTGGAGTATTTTAGTCCTATTATATTGCGTTGCTGATCTATTATCTTGTTCTATCTACAGTTCTGTTTGTTCTGAATTTCGCGGGAGGCGTGGATATAAATTTCTTGTTCTTCTTTCTTCCAGCAATAGTACTGCTGGATTATTTTATTGCAGTGGGATTCCCCGGGAGCGCCTACTCTGGAAAAATATCAGGTTTTATCTCTGAAGCGAGCAGCATACTCACTTTTAGAAAGACCTTTGAAGAGTGTACAAATGGCAAGATAATAGATTCCGAGAATCTTAGAAACCTTGAACAGGTTGTAGTATCTCTTGAAGAAAGGCTTAGAAAACCTTCAGAGGTACAGAGAAGGTTGTACATCTTCTCTATGTACGCATCACCTTTATTTCCGCTGGCTGTTATGCTTTCGTCGATTCTCCTTCAGAGAAGAACTGACTTGTATGCCGGCCTTTTTTCTTACGCAGCTTCCGTAATAATCGTGGCACTTGGCAGAAGAGCCTTCAAAACACTCGAAAGAACAATAACTAGACTGAATGACGAAATAAAGAAAGCAGCGGAAGATATATCGTATAATTGACATCGATTTTGGCCATACTGTGCTTGAGAGGAGATGCACCAATGGTATTTGTTGAAGTAAGAGAGTTGAGCAAAAACTACAAAACTGGCGAGGTTGTAGTTGAAGCCTTAAAAGGCGTTTCTTTTGATGTATACGAAGGGGAGATACTTTCAATACTTGGACCTTCCGGATGCGGTAAGAGTACACTCCTTAACTGTCTTTCGGGAATAGATGAACCCACTTCTGGAAAAGTTGTCATTAACGGTGTAGATTTGCACTCACTTAAGGATGATGATAAGACTCGTTTTCGGGCATTGAATATGGGCTTTGTATTCCAATTCTATAATCTGATACCAGTCCTAACTGCCGTGGAAAATGTTGAGCTCGCAATGCTTACAATGGGAAGCAGTCAGAAAAAAGCCCGTTCGGCAGCGATGGAAATACTGGCAGGCGTGAATCTAGATGCAAGAGCTCGAAATCTGCCTTCGCAACTGAGTGGGGGAGAGCGTCAAAGAGTGTCTATCGCGAGAGCTCTTGTTCACAGACCTGCCATTGTCTGGGCGGACGAACCCACGGGAGCACTGGATACCAAGACCAGCACCGACTTCATGAGCCTGATTCTGGAATTGAATAGGACTTTCAATCAGACCTTCGTTATAGTTACTCATGATGAACGAGTCTCGAAATACTCGGACCGTATTCTTCACATGGATAGCGGTGAGGTTGTTCAAATCGAAGATAACAACAGTTTAAAGGTGTCAGAAAATGCTGATTCAAATTCTTAGCCTGTTTATAGGGATATCGACAGTAGTAATTGTCGTCTCTATGTTCTTCAATCCGGTGATCTTCAAGATAGGTTTCAGGAACATATTTAGAAGGAGAACCGATACTCTTCTAGTGATAATGGGATCGCTTATAGGAACTGCCTTGATAGTTGGTTCGATGGCCATGAACGACTCCTTTCAGAAGTTTCTGTACAATCAGATAGAAAGGGGAAACGGAGAAGTCGACCAGTTCGTCTACATACCTTCAGCAAACAGGAATATCGGCAAGGAGTTCATTTCAAATGATAAGATCTCAAAGCTCGTAGAACATCTACTGGACGACTCGAAAGTCGATGGAGTGCTGCCTGTTCTTAGCAGATCCGTGACAGTAGGATTCCCCGGTGAAACGAGGGTACAAAGCGGTAAGTCAGTTCAGGTATCACTTCTGGGAGTTGATTCAGAACTTATTTATGCCTGGCCAGACGCTTCGAACAAGATAAAGCCCTCCGTTTTCGATACCGCCGACGGTGAATTAGTTGCGATAATTAACGAAGAACTGGCAGCCTCACTGAATGCAGCTGTAGGGGATACTCTAGAAATCCTCGCCGATCCCGGACAGCGACTGCTATTCTGGATAGAACTGCCAAAGGTAAGGATTGCAGATATTGTCAAAGGTAACGGTCTTCTGTATTATCAGATAGAGAGTCAGATGGCAAACGGGTTTACATTGATTCTTCCGGTTGAATCTGCCAGAACGCTACTCAAAATCAACGTTCCAGAACTGTTCAACGGTCTTCTTGTATCCAACAGAGGCAATTTCATCGAAGGAGAACGCCTCACTGATGCAGTAGTAGCTTCAATAGAGAGCATCGC
Source organism: Thermotogales bacterium Thermo_02 (assembly GCA_001603185.1). GTDB lineage: Bacteria > Thermotogota > Thermotogae > Petrotogales > Kosmotogaceae > Mesotoga. The sequence continues at coordinate 4,483 of LVBU01000030.1, forward strand.
AGGAAACGAATTCAGAATTGATACGGTGAAGAAGAACGCCATTTCGAGAGCCGACCAGGGAAATATAGGGTTGCTGTTTCTAGTTTTGAGCGTATTCGCAATCTTTGCAGGCACTCTTCTTCTATCCAACATATACTTGATGCTGGCCCAGGAAAGAAGAACAGAGCTGGGAACGCTCAGGGCGATTGGTTATAGCAGGCGCAGGGTCTCAAAAACCATAGTCTATGAAGGATTCTTCTATTCGATAATCTCCTCCGCAATCGGAGTTCTTGCGGGTCTTGCCATTGCAGGATTTATCTTTGGAAGTTTCGTCAATCTCTTCACCGATATAGCTACCTTGATACCTTTCGAGAACGCGGCCACAGCCTTCAGAAGTATACAGAGCTCTTTTGCATTCTATGTTAGACCGGAGTCGGTTTTCTATGGGTTCTTGCTCGGTCTGATAATACCGATGATCATCGTCCTGCTGACTGGAAAGAAGATCGCCAGAACCAACATAGTAAAAGCTGTTAGAAATATTCCGGAGGAACTGGATAAAAAACAGAGGCTCTTCTTGAACATTCTGGCTGGAGCCGGGGTTCTGATATCTATCATTATGGCTTACAGTGGTTATTCAATCAGAAATGCTACTCTATTCTTTATTGGAGTCGTCGTGACCGGGTTGCTCTTTCCAGTTTCCATTCCGTTAAAGAACAAGAAGATACTTGAATCGCTCTTTTCAGTTGGTGTCATTGTTTTCACTATGCTCAGCAACTCTTTCTCTTTGATTGCAGACAACAGTACTTCATCAATCTATCTGGTAGTTGCTAAGGGTGGTGCCATACTCTTTGCTGGTCTTTTCTTAATAGTATACAATCTCAAGACCTTTAAGCTGATTCTCAATAAAGTGTTTCAGAGAGCTCG
>LVBU01000394.1 GCA_001603185.1 Thermotogales bacterium Thermo_02
GACTTAAGATGAAACTGATAGTAAGAGATTCATGCTTATCATTGAAATGATAGATCACAGGAGGTGTTAGTTTTGACACTGGACGAGTTCTTGGCAAACGCAAAGAAGAGCGTTCTCTTCACTTCACCGGTCATGGAGAAAGACCTCTCCGATTTTCTTTCTGAGCAGACAGCGAGAATAAAAGCTCTTGCCGAACAGGCTCTTTCCAGCGGTATCAAGCAGATATACTGGGTCGGGAGCGGTAACTCATGGTGTAATCTCTACTCGGGAGATTATATAATGAACAGACTTACAGATATCCCCTCGACTTATTACAGGAGCTACGACTTCATATGGGCCAACCCCTCAAGACTCGATAAAGATACACTTGTAATATTGGCATCGTTCTCAGGAAATACGGAAGACACAGTCGCGGCTCTGAGATTCGCCAACGCCAAGGGAGCAACAACTGTTTCCTTCACCAGCAAGGCCGATAGTATTCTAGCGAGAGAAGCCGATGAGCCAATCGTCTACAACTCGAACGCTCTCTTTATATTGCCTCTGGCCGGGGCCTTCATCTTCAGCCTCGAAGTTGCCAGAATACAGGGAAGAGACGTGGAAGGCCTTTATGAACAGCTGGAGAGAATTCCCAAAGTTCTGGGAAAAATCTACGCAGAAGAGGAGAGCAGAGCCCTCAGACTGGCTGGCAAGTACCGTGACTGCGATCTGTTCTATGTTCTTGCGAGTGGTGCCTCCTACGCTTTAGGTTACAAGTTTGGGCTCACAGTATTCATGGAGAACATGAGAATAAATGCGTCCTTTATGGAGACTTCCGAGTTTAGACACGGTCCCGCCGAGATGCTTGACGACTTCAAACCCGTAATGGTCTTCCTGGTCGGAACAGACGAGTCTAGAGAGATGAGTGAACGCGTTATAAGGATCGCAGAATCGAACGGCGCAGAAGTGATCAGATTTGATGCACGCGACTACGGTGACTTTGATCCTCTCTTTTCTCCATTCCTTTTAATGGTACCTCTGCAATGGTTTGCAGTCTATTCTGCTTACTACAGGGGAATCTTCGATCTGGACGAACGGGTACTCATGGGAAGAGGCAAGATGTCTTCGGGAAGCCAGATAACCTGGCCCTGATCTTCCACGGGAAGGTGATGCGATGGTTTTCGAGAATGTACTAGTAGTTGATCCGGTCGATGGCGAATATGCGGGTATTGTCGAAGTAACAAGGGGCTTCATTTCCGGAGTCAGGAGAAGAGCCGGGTGTCCAGACTGCGAGTTACTGCTGTTGCCCGGATTTGTGGACCTCCATACACATGGCTCCAAAGGCGTGGACTCCCTTTCTATGGACGAAAAGGGGCTCAAGAAATGGGAGGAATTTCTATATTCACAGGGTGTCACATACTTCCTGCCAACAACAATGTCAGCGCAGCCTGAATCTCTGATTAGTTCGGCCAAAGTAGTTGAGCGGTATCTCGAATCCAATTCGCTGACGTCGGTCGGAGGTATCCATTATGAAGGCCCATACTTAAGCCTTAGAAGGAAGGGTGCACAAAACCCCTCCCTAATCAGGGAAATCGATCTGCAGGAGGTAGATAGTACTCTCAACGGAACAATCAAACTACTAACAATGGCACCGGAACTGCGTGGATTCAGAGAGGCCGCCGCCCTGATCCAGAGGCGAGGCATCACTCTCTCAATAGGGCACACCGATGCGTCCTACGACGATATGATGAAGGCTTACAAATACGGCTGCAAAAGGGTAACACACTTCCCTAACGGTATGAACACGCTTCATCATAGAGACCCGGGCTGTGTAGGCGCCGTCTTCTCAGAGGATTTCTCGGTCGAGATGATAATCGACGGAGTACACTCGCTCCCATCCTTTGTGAAGATGGTGTTCAGGATCAAGGGATCGGAGAGGATAATGATAGTTACAGATACGATATCGGCTGCAGGAATGGATGATGGAGAGTATGAACTGGGCGGCTTAAAGGTCATACTGAAAGATGGCCGCCCCACCCTGGAAGACGGAACAATAGCGGCTACAGTGGTTCTCTTCAGTGAGGCCGTGCGAAACTTTAAGACGTTCACCGATTGCTCTCATAAAGACCTGGCGCGTGTCTCTTCATACAACGCCCTGCGGTCGATCTCTATCGAAGATAGAGGAAGAATCGCGCCCGGATACATAGCAGATTTTGTAATACTAGATAGAGAACTTGGAATCGTTGAAACTGTACTTGCCGGAAAGACTGTGTACAAAAAGTGAACAAGAGATGTGCTTCATTAGCGGAAGCCACGACGGCTTCCGCCCTTTTCTTTTGACACTTGAATCCAGTGCGCTTTCAGTGTAGATCAGAGTAGCAGCAAACTGACAGCCATCAACCCCATTCCACCTATCAACCCGGCGATAGACAGATGGTGTTCGCCGTACTTTTCAGCCGAAGGTAAGAGCTCGTCCAGCGATATGTAGACCATAATACCCGCAACACCGGCAAACACAATGCCAAAGGCCATGTCGTTGAAGAGAACGTTCAGAAGAGCAAAACCGAGCAAAGCTCCGACTGGCTCGGCGACACCTGACAGAAACGACAGGACAAAGGCCTTCTTTCTGCTACCCGTTGCGTGGTAAATTGGCACGGCTACAGCAATGCCTTCGGGGATGTTGTGTATTGCGATAGCAACTGCAATCGGTACACCGAGAGAGGGGTCCTTTAGAGCGGCGAGAAAGGTCGCCAGTCCTTCAGGAAAATTGTGTATTGCAATCGCGAAGGCAGTGAAGACACCCATGCGCAGTAGCTTCCGATTCTTAGATTCCATCTCGTCAACGCCACGCATCTCATGAGGGTTTTCTGCCGATGGAACCAGAAAGTCTATCAGGGCAATGAGGCCGATTCCACAGAAGAAAGCGACCACATTTAACCAGACGCCAGGTCCTTCGCCGACGGCCGCAACTAGCGATTCTTCACTCTTCACGAATATTTCGACGAATGACACATAAATCATAATTCCAGCCGAGAAACCGAGCGCTACTGAAAGAAACTTAGTGCTCGTTCTTTTCGTGAAGAGAGCAAGAAGACTCCCTATACCGGTAGATAGACCGGCAAAGACCGTAAGAAAGAAAGCCGGCCAGAAGTTATCTAGATTCATGCTTTACCTCCTTGACTCACGGAAGATTATACATTGTTGCGATTCGATTGTGAAGATTAGTAATGCGTCAAGCCTATCCATATTGTAGTGCTTAGACTGTTAAGGTCGTTATGGGATCATCGAATGAACTGTACGAGATTATTTTGTAGAAGCTGCCAACTGAATGCATTATCTGATGGGTAAGCTGCGTCGCACAGGACATCTGATCGCTACTTAAAGTTACTTGCAGCCTTGGGGTGGACCAACATTCAGAGTAAGCCAGTAATCACTAATGGCACGCACTACTCTAATAAACTCGGCAAAATCCACGGGTTTCACGAGATATGAGTTCGCTCCACTGTCATAGCAGATAGCCCTGTCACCCTCTTCGCGGGAAGAAGTCAAGATTATAATGGGTATCCGCTTGAGAGACTCTTTGGTCTTCAGTTCGGCGAGAACTTCGTGGCCTGATATCCCCGGGAGCTTCAGATCGAGAAGAATAAGATCAGGCAGAGGTGATCCCTTGCGGTCAGCAAACTTTCCTCTCGTGAAGATGTAATCCAGAGCCTCTTCGCCCGTGCGGGCGACCTCTATCTTGTTCTTAAAACCAACCTGCGAAAAGGCATCCAGTGTCAGCTCCACGTCCATAACGTTGTCTTCAACCATTAGTATTACTGCTTCGTACATCACCACCACCCCTAAGTTTTACCGAGAAAGTGCTCCCCTTTCCCGGTTCGGATTCCAGCGTGATCTCTCCTCCGATTAGCTCGACACATTTCTTTACCAGTGCAAGTCCAAGCCCAGTACCCGATATCTCTTCTGAAGAGTGAAGCCTCTGAAAGATCTCGAAAACTCTATCATGAAACTTCTGGTCGATACCCATACCGTTATCAGTTATCGAGAGAATGACGTCTCCCGACTCTTGCTCTGCGGATATGTTTATCTCTGGCGCTTGATAAGGCTTATGATAGATAATCGCGTTATCGAGGAGGTTTATCAGTATCCGGTTCAATAACGAACGATCTGCAATCACTTCTGGCAGAGGTTTCCCTACCCTTACAACTGCGTTCTCACCTTTGATCTTCATAGCCATTACTTCAAGCGTCTCATCGACTGTCTCCGCGAGCGACACTCTTTCCATATTCAGCGCGGTTCTCCCCAGTCTCGAGTAATCCAGAAGACCCTGAATTAGCTGAGACATATCATCCCCTGCCTTTAATATGAAACCAAAGAAGCGTTTCGCGTCGTCGGGCAGAGACTGGCTGTAACGATCGGAAATGATCTGCGTAAAGCTCTTTATTGCCCTCAGGGGAGCTCTCAGATCATGAGATACCGAGTAGGCAAAGGCCTCCAGTTCTCTGTTCGCTGCCTCCAGTTCCTCTGTCCTTTCTGTAACTCTCCTTTCAAGTTCCTCTAATGTCCTTCTCTTTTGGGTTATGTCATCAAAGACAGCCACAATCTCATCAGATCCATGGCGGTAAACATAGTTCTCAGCCCAGAAGACCAGTTCATTGTCTCTGTACAGCTTGGCGGGATGGTGCTGCGGTTTTCCGGTTTTCCATACTTCAATTATCTTGTCATACAGCCCCATTTCGACGACTCCAGGAAAGACTTCTTTAACGTCCCTGCCTTTTATACTCTCAACGTTCACACCGGTTATGCCACAACCGGCAGGGTTCATATCTGAGAAGATCGGGACTTCATTTTCCTTATCAATCTCATAGATAGCTACACCAGAGGTCATGTTCATATAGAGTTCCCTGAAACGTGTCTCGCTTTCTTTGAGTGCCGCCTCAGCTCTGTATTGCTCGGTGACATCCTCAAGAATCCCGAGCACTCCTTCGACCTTTCCTTCTCCATTGACGATCGGAGCATTATGCAATCGTACTTTGACTTCTGTTCCATCTCTCCTAACTCTGGCGAGCATTTGCCCGCGAAGAGACTCCCCGGATAGTGCAGCCAGCGTTAGATTTCTATGAGATTCTCTCTCGCTAGCGGGTACAAATGGAAGTGGTTTCCCGATTACCTCCGAACGCGCCCAGCCGAAAATCTTCTCGGCAGCCATGTTCCACTCTGTGACCTTGAAATCGAGATCCAGACTGATTATCGCCACCGGTGCGGCGTCAAATATAAGACCCAGCTCCTCCCTTGTGGCCGCAAGTTCTTTAGCAGTCTCTTCTGCCTTTCGTCTGGCTTCCTGACTGGACATCGCCCAACCTGCAAGCATTGATGCCACAGGATAGATTATCATTACAGGCAGAGCAGTAAAAGAGAAGAATGCTCCTATGGAATCAGACGGAAGCAAGACCGAACAGGCGAGCATTGCCAGGTGTACTACCAGCCCAAAGACATACAACTCGCCAAGCGAAAGATCGTGCAGTACCCGCCTGCGTCTATATCTCCATAACAGACCAATTCCGGTTGAAGATATAATAGTGGCGATGCCCATGTATACTCCGTCACCGCCCATCGAAAAACGCAAGATGGATGTCATAGCAACAGCAATCAGAGAAGGAATCGCCCCAAAGTATAGACCTGTAAGTCCAAGAACAACAGTACGTGTATCGAATACAACCCCGGGTTGAAGAGTCCAGGAATTAAGCATGACAGCCATAGCGATAACACCAAGTAACAGACCAGAGATTAGATTTTGGAGGGAGAGACGACCGGACTTTAACCTTACGTAGAAGGCATTATACACAACAGCCAGTGCTATGAGAAGCGAAGCGTTATTGACGAGAGCAATCAGTGCCGTCCTGTCCACGGAATCACCCCTCGCGAAAGCCAATTCATAAGCTTTCCAGTAATTATAACTCGCGAGAGAGCGAATCCAGACCACAGAACCGTCTCTATTCAGTTTTTCAGTATTGGCAATAGTAATACGTTCTGACACCTGTATGATATGATCTATTCTGATAAGAGGTGATGTGAATAACATTGGCGATGGGAAGATTACTCCGCAAGGAGGTAGGCTATATGCTAGCCTACACGGAGCTGGGGAAATCCAGCTCCCTACAACTATGTGAAAGGAGGCAGGCGGCTTCCTCCCCACATCTAAAGCAGGGGGTCTCCGCCGATTAATTCGATGAACTATGGAGGCGACGAGTCATTCAGGTTTGGTAAGAGATTGAAGATCTTGCTGGTCGAGGATCTTCCCTCGGACGCGGAGCTCGCCATTTTCGAGATAGGAAAGATCTTCTCCAGAACCGGAAACGATGTGGAGTATAAGAGAGTTGATAACAGAGAAAACCTGCTTGAATCTCTTGAGAGTTTCGACCCAGATCTTGTTGTCTCAGACTATCTCATGCCCCGGTTTGATGGCATGGAAGTAATCGAAGTCGTCTCCGACTTACATCCTGAACTGCCGGTAATAATACTGACCGGATCGATAAATGAAGAGACGGCCGCTGAATGCATGAGAGCCGGAGCCGTCGATTACGTTATAAAGGAACACATCGCGAGGCTGCCCTTCGCCGTTAAGGAAGCACTTATAAGAAAGAAAGAAAGAATTGCAAAGGAAAGTGCAGAAAAGGCTCTCAGAGAAAGCGAAGAGAAGTTCCGCCTCATTGCAGAGAAAGCTAACGACCTGATCTACAGTATCGAGTTCTATCCTGAAGTTAGGTTCACCTATGTCAGCCCTTCTGCAACGAAAATTACCGGCTATACTCCCGAAGAGTATTACAATAATCCAGATCTCTTCACCGAAATTGTACATCCCGATGATCGATCTCTATTTAATAACTTGTTCGCCGATGAACAGAACGATGAATCTATTACTCTACGGTGGATAAGGAAAGACGGCAAAACCGTCTGGATAGAACAGAAGAATGTGAAGAGGTTTGACGCGGACGGGAGAGTAATAGTTATCGACGGCATAGCGAGAGATGTGACAGAGAGGCAGAAGGCCAACGAAACACTGCGGAGAGCCTTCTACTCCACAGTTACTGTACTTTCCGACGTGCTAAACGTGAAGGATCCGTATACCGAATACCATCAGAACAATGTTGCCATACTCGCTGAAGAAATCGCCAAGAGACTTGGACTTGATGATTTCGAGATAGAATCGATAAGAATAGCCTCTATGCTTCATGATATAGGAAAGATAGCCATTCCCGCCGAGATTCTCGCTAAGCCCGGCCAATTAAGCAGTATAGAGTTTGAGATAATAAGGCAGCATCCTGAACTCGGCTATAGAATATTGAGTAGAGTGGACCTTCCGTGGCCAGTGGCCGATATAGTTCACCAACACCACGAGCGATTGGACGGTTCTGGTTATCCTCAAAAACTGAAAGATGCCGAAATCCTACGCACGGCCAAGATTATTGCGGTTGCAGATGTGTTCGAGGCAATGACCTCTCATAGGCCATACCGCCCGGCACTTGGAATCGAAGAGGCACTTCACGAAATCAAGGTCAATTCAGGAAAACTTTACGATCCCGATGCAGTTGAAGTCTGCATTTCACTTATCGAATCGGGCTTCACTCTAAAATAGAGATGTAACGATCTTAGAAGTAACCGTTCCTGAAGAGATCATCCCCGGGCAAGTTGAGAGGAAGATAACGGCAAGAACCCCAGCCAAGAACTGCAGATTAGAAGTGGCGAATCCTAGCAGTCAAATACCCCACGGCTAAAGCCGGGAGCTTGTTAAAGCCCTATTTGACTAGCCTGAGTGCTTCGAGCACTACGTTATCGGCAAAT
>LVBU01000395.1 GCA_001603185.1 Thermotogales bacterium Thermo_02
GATTATCATTTATGTAGAAGAATGAACAAAAGAGGTGGTTATTATCGTTTCTCCAGTAGTTTCAAAGATAGAAGATATACCTGCAATGATAGAGCTTTCCAGTCGGGTCTTCAAGGCCGATATGGGTTTGAGCTTCCCTCTTTTATTCTCAGAAGAAAACATCCAGAACATGACGGTAATCAGAGAAGACGGAAGACCCGTTACGATGATCGGAATGCTTCCGAGAGAAATCTCAATATTCGGTCACCGGTTGAAGGTAGGCCTTATCGGGGCTGTCTGTACCCATAGCGACTACAGAGGAAGAGATTATGGAAGGCTGACTCTGGAAATGAGTGAGAAATTGGCTATAGAGAAAGAGATATCTATCTTCGTAATATCTGGAACGAGAGGTCTCTACAGTAGATTTGGCGCCATAACTCCCGGCGGATTCTTCAAGTTGAATGTCACTTCTGGTGAATGTTGCGATGTAAGAGAAGCCACTGAAGGTGATATCGAGAGAATCCTTGGACTCTACCGCACGAAACCTGTTAGGTATATCAGGGATCTCTCGGAGTTCTCCAGAGTTTTCTCAACCGGCAGAGTAATGGCAAAAGAGGCTAAAACGTATTTGGGAGAGGAATCTTACATAACAGTAATAAAGCGAAATAACCGTCCACATATCGTAGAATATGGCGGCCATGAAGAGAACGTCTTGAGAACTGCCAGAGGCTATCTTCAATTGAGTGGAGAATCTCAAGCGGTGATGACCGTCGACAGATTCTTCAAAGGCAATGAGAAGACTCCGTGCGGCTTCGAAGGAACTATGAAAATAATCTCCATCGAGAACTTCCTGAAACAGCTCGAAGGTTACTTCAGAGAGACCATAAAACCTGAAGGGTTCAAAGCTCTTGAAAGAGAAGCCACGAAAATGTCGGCCGAGCAGTTCACCAGATTTGCACTTACAGAGGACTCTATTGCCGGACTGCCCGTGCCTCTGCCTGATTATGGCTTCGACTATATATGATTATTGAGGACTACATTCTGTTTCTGCTGAGGCTTAGAGCTCTGAGAGCTTCTCGAAAGTCACTCTTCTGAGTATCGTGCCACCAATTGGCCTGAGCTCGACCATCACTTGATCGGAATTGTCCCTGCGGCGGAAGAACCCCTTGATCCTGGGAGGATGCAAGAAGTCTAAAGGCTCCTTCCTAATCTCCGGCTCGAGAGTGCTCAGAGTCTGTTCAGTGGCACAGATTTCTTCATACATGTTGCCTATCGGCAGGTAAAGAGTATCTCGATAGCCTCCGCGGTACTCCCTACCGGGTCTTTCAGTCGAAGGTATTTCCAATGCGTAGAGCAACGGTCCGAAAGAGTAGTATACGTTTCCTTTCAGATCGACACTTTCTCTGGTGTTCGCATATAAGTGAATCTTCACCATATCGCTCTTCCATCTCTTTCTCAGTCCGATCATGTTCCCAAGATCTATGATCTCCGCGTTTTCTACACAGAGTGTCGTCCCGGTAGCCCATGACGGCTTTCTCAGGTACAGAGTGAACTCAGTTTCGACTTCAGCGACGATAGATAGTTCGATACTGTGTTCAAAAGGATAGGCAGTTCTCTCCACAATCGTCACTCTCGTACCGTTAATGTAGGTCTCCAGTCTGCAAGGTCCATAGAGCGCCGCAAGAATCCCGTCTTCAAGTTTCATGAACATCGAACCGGTGAAACTTGGAAGAGTCCTTCCCGCGTTTGGAACACAGCATACCGCTACGTCCTGATGGGCGGATGAGTACTTGTAACGAAGATCTTCCCCAATTCCTTGACCTCCATTATGGCCATTCATTACATAGGAGTTGTCAGTCTTGCAGTAGGCTACCTGTCGCTTTTCCAAATCCATGGCCCCATAGGCGCCATTGTATAGAAGCCACTCTATCCTGTCTGCCCAGCGCAGTTCTCCGGTTATCTCAAGCAACAGTGTATAGCTGTCCAGCAGCTCGTGTATCGAGCAGAACTCGTAGCCTGTGAAGGTGGGATCGGCACTTCTCCCCCAGATCCACTCATCGCCTATCGGTGCTCCTGAAGGGACAGTTACGTAATTGAGTCTGTGGAGATAGGCCGATACTTCCGCACCATATTCTTCGCTTCTGGCAAGATTCGCCACCAGAAGTGATCTCAGACCTTCGTACGTGTGAACGCCGTGTCCTTTGAATCTGAAATCATAGTCGAGAAGATTATCTCTCTTTATATCAACCTCAGATATGTTAGCCGCGTTATAGCAATCAAGAAGCCATTTAGCGTAGTTAAGGTATTTCACGTCTCCCGTAAGGCAATACATTCTGTAACACGAATCGGTAAAGGTTATTCCGTGAGAGACCCCCGCATAACTCCTTTCAAAATCGAAAGGGTTGCTTTTGCCACAGTATTCCCTCATAGTCACTTCGAATGCTCTTTCAATCCTTTCGAGCACTTTCATGTCGCCCGAGAGCTCGAAGTAACATACCGCCGCCCGGAAGAATGAGGACTGAGCCCATAGCTCGCCGTTCTCACCTTTAGCTTTGAAACGTAGATCATCCCCGTATATACCGATATAGCCGTCTTCATCCTGTGAATCCAGGACTCTTTCAATATATCTTCTGGCTTTCTGCATATATCTTTCCTCACCGGTAAGATAGGAATGTCTCACGAGTCCGTCAAGCCAGTTAGACTGGGATTCACTATTCCACCACAGATACTGCACTTCCCACTCTTTGTCCTGCTTTGCGACACCGATATCCTTTGTCCGCTTCAAATTCGTAAGTCTATCTCTTCCATAGATCTCGTCGTCCCGTATTATCTCCGGAACAATATTGTCCAATTCGCCCACGAAGCCTTCAAGGTTTCGTCTCATCTCTTCCAGAAGCCAGCCTTCGGGCTTAATACCACCGAGTTTGAACCTTTCAAGCATAATGGAAACTCCCCTCTGACTCTATTTTAGCTATTCGTCCGCTCCAGTTTATCGATAGTATCACGCCAGGATGTCCCATTTGAGATACCGTATCTCATTATGATACTTTCGATCAATTATCCACTCTAAAGCTATCATATAATAATTACGACCATGGTTGTGGAGGTGCGAGGTGACAGAAGAGGTACCTTTGAAGAAGGACTATATAGACTGCGTTAACTGTGTTATAGACTATATCGAAGATAATCTGCCGGAGGATCTCACAGTAGAAAAGTTATGTACTTCATCGGGTTACTCGCAAGTTCATCTGCAGAGAATCTTCTACTATTCAACCGGCCAGACAATTGGGCAGTATATCAAAGGAAGAAGGCTCAGC
>LVBU01000396.1 GCA_001603185.1 Thermotogales bacterium Thermo_02
GATAAGGATATAGAGAAGACCATTAACCAGGAGATGATAGAGGACGAGATGGCAAAGCTGATCGAACTGAAATCCATGAGAGTCGGTTTTATTACCGCCGGGATCGGCTTCGTCTCTTCTCTGGTGTTTCTGGCACTTGGTTATCCCGTCTTTCTAATGGTCAATACTGTATTCGTATCCTTTCTTATAGCCGGAATCATGGAAGGCTTCGCCCGCATCTATTACTACAAAAGAGGGATATAATGAGTAAGAAATTCGAGATAACGAATGATATCCGAAAATTGAGGTTTCTTGCCGATGAAATGACCCAGCAACAGCTCGCCGAAAAGGCAGGAATATCACGGCAGACCATCATCGCTATCGAAGGGGGTAAGTATAACCCCTCTCTGGAACTGGCCTTTCGTATTGCGCACGCTTTCAACGTGCAGATTGAAGAAGTCTTCCATTATCGTGTAATTGAAAGCAAATGAGAGTGATCGGTAGAAAGCACTTGTTTTTGGGCAGAAAGGGAGATAGACCATGAGAGTATTGGTTCTTGGTGCGAGCGGAGCAACAGGTTCATTAGTCGTCAGGCAGTTGATCAGAAGAGAGATACAGACCCGAATTCTCATAAGAAAGAGCGCGGTTCTTCCCGAAGAAGTACTTGAAAGCCCCTTGGTGGAGACCGTGAAGGGAAGTATCAACGACTTGGGCCAATCTGAAATGGATAAACTCTTGGAAAACTGTGATGCAGTTATTTCCTGCCTGGGTCACAATATCTCCCTGAAGGGAATGTTTGGGAAACCGCGCTATCTTGTGCGCGACGCAATGCGAAGTGTATGCGAGACGGCAGAGAGAAGCGCAGGCAAGAATGTAAAGATAGTTCTCATGAGCACAACAGCCTATACGAACACGTCATCTAAAGAGAAAAACTCTTTAGGGGAGCGGATCATATTCTCATTGCTAACGCTTCTGCTTCCTCCTCATCGAGATAATGTCAGGGCGGCCGATTTTCTGATTCGCGATATTGGCAGAAGCAATAAGAGAATTGAATGGGTCGCGGTGCGTCCCGATACATTGACTCATAGTGATGTGGAAAGCTCATACGAAGTCTTTGAGTACCGGGTAAGAAGCCCGATATTCAACGCCGGCAAGACCAGCAGGATCAACGTAAGCCATTTTATGGCCGAGCTGGTAACGGATGACAGATTATGGAATAAGTGGCTTTTCAAAACCCCGACTGTCTATGATAAATAATTCTGACCTGACCCTTTTGAGGCAAGACCGCTCGTGTTTTCAAACAGAACTAAGGAGGAAAACATATGAAAGCTGCCGTCTGCAGTAAGTACGGACCACCTGAGGTACTCCAATTGAAGGAGGTTCCAAAGCCCGAACCGAAGAGTGACGAGGTGTGCATTAGGATAAAAGCCACAGCAGTTAACTCGGCGGATATTAGAGTCCGGAAATTCGATGTACCGATCTCTTTCTGGCTCCCGGCACGTTTCGCGCTTGGCATGTTCAGACCCAGGTACAGCATTCTCGGCATCGTTTCGTCCGGAGAAATCGAATCTGTAGGCAGAGATGTCAAAGGATTCAAACCCGGAGACAGGGTCTTCGCAGCCAGTGACTTTGAGCGCTGGGGAGCATATGCCGAGTATTTGTGCCTTAAGGAAACGGGTTCTATCGCGCTCAAACCCGAGAACATGAACTATGAAGAGGCTGCCTCTATCATTTTTGGCGGATTGACTGCCATTGAATTCCTTAGAAGAGCCGGACTGAAGAGAGGGCAGAGAGTCCTTGTCTATGGTGCTTCAGGAAGCGTAGGAACATCTACTGTGCAGCTCGCCAAACACCTCGGTGCAGAAGTGACCGGTGTATGCAGCGGTGCAAATATCGACCTGGTACGATCGTTGGGTGCTGATCACGTTATTGATTACCAGAGAGAAGACTTTTCCAAAAGGGATTATCGGTATGATGTGGTCTTTGACGCAGTTGGAAAGGCCTCATTATCTGCATGCATAAGTCTATTGAAAAAGGGTGGAGTATATTTGAACGCAGTCGATACTCCGGGAATGATGATGCGTATGCGGTGGGCTTCCTGGACAAAGGGAATTCGCCTATGGCATGAAGGCTACAAGAAAAACGGGCACAAGAATATCAGGGTTGAAGACTTCCGTACTCTGAAAGCTTATGCCGATGAAGGCGCTCTAAAACCAGTAATCGATCGTTCATACCCTCTGGAGAAGATCGTAGAAGCGCATCGTTATGTTGAGCGAGGACACAAAAAGGGAAACGTAACGATCTCTGTAGGATAAAACTAAAAATCGGGACAGACTCTATTTTTGGCGGGAGGGACATCTCGCCGCCAGTAGGTTGTGCGTTGTAGGTTGTTGGTAAAGAAAGAACGATCGGTAAAGGCTTTTGATCTGAGATACCCTCTCGGAGAGGGGTGGCAGCACGCTCCTGCTGACGGGGTGTGTGCTCTTGAGAGCGTGAAGAGCCGTCCTTCGAAAGAGCGAAGAGCGTTTCAGAGCCAGAAGATCTGTTCCTCGTTCCGACGCTCCGCGTCCACGTTCTTGGTTCAGAAGAGCGAAAACACGAGATTGAGAGAGAGGACGAGACGAGAACGGGTCTGGGGTTTGGGGTCTGGAAAGAACAAAAAGAGACGTTCTCCGTCTGCCGGAACGAGAGCGCCTTAATCCGTCATTCTGAGCTCGACTCAGAATCTGGTTTTGCTCTGAGGAGTGGATCCCGGATCGGGGTCCGGGATGACAGTATAGGAGCACTACGGGATGACAGGGTTGGTG
>LVBU01000397.1 GCA_001603185.1 Thermotogales bacterium Thermo_02
CGTATTAATCGGCGGAGACCCCCTACCTTTAGCTGTGGAGTATTTGACTTACTCAATTTACTCAATGCAGCCAACAACTATTTCGCCCGGACCGAGTGATATATGGAAGTTTCCACCGACATTCCAGCGAGACTGCTGATCGGAGTTCTTGAGGCTCCAGTTTACAGAGTGTTCCCCTTTCCATGTATGATAACCGAGATCAACGTAGAAGTCTTTCATATTAGAGAAGTCCGCATTTCCGAGAATCAGTACTCCTCTGTTTCCATTCCAGTAAAACAATCCAATGGCGGCCTTGTCATCTTCAAACAGAAATTTCAAATATTCTGATTGCAGCACACTCTGGTTTTGCTTCTTTATAGCGGAAAGACTCGAGATAAGCCCTATCATGTTATCGTCAGCATTCCAGTGCAGAACATAATTGTCGAAAAAAGCTAGCTTTCCATAGAAAGGATCACTGGGTGGCAGAACATAACGACCTTTCTCATCGTTATCAAGACCCAGATTCATGGGCTGAATCTCGAATAACTCCTGTCCGGAGTTAACATAGGTGATTCCATTTGGAAGAAAGAAGTTCAGTACAGTTGCAAATCTGGAAAATCGCTTTCCATAATTCCTTGCTACCGCTCTGGGAGTGTCAGGAGTCTCTATACTCGCAAGACTGGGTAGTTTTAGGGGGGGCAGTGTTTCGTAAACAATCTCCTTTAATTTACCTTCAGAGATTCTCGGTTCCATCCACCATGTATTCCCCAGTATGCAATCATAACCAGACCTAGAAGCTTTTTCATCGTTTCCCATAACGAGTTCTTCTGCGATAACAACAAATGAAGCGTCCGCTTCTTTAGCTTTGCGGATTATTCTTAATTCAAGTTCGCGGGGAAGCGCATGCCCCATATCCAATCTTGCACCGTCGACGCCAAATTCGCTATTGTAGAAGGGCATTATGCTTTCAAGACTGTTCCAGAGATCTACAGTTGGTTCTTCGCCGGGAAAGAAGGAGGATTTTATCACATCGAACAGGACGTACGGAGGTTGATCTGAAGAGATGTACTTTCTTGATTCAACGGGATGGTCTCTGTAAAGTCTCAGAAAAGTTATATCGTCCCAAGTTGGCTGGTTGTCGTTTATCCAATCGGAGAAACCGGGAGGAGTCACTATACCGAACTCTGATTGGATATCCTTGAGAAAATCGGGATTTCCGCTATTCTCTCTTGAAAAGTTTACCCATCTTTCTGGGTCAGTAACATTTGGGGGATTTCTGAAAAGAGAAAGATGCTTTCTCACATCTTCAGAACTGTATATCGTTTCGAGAGTATCTACTCTCGGTTGATCAAAACCCAGAGAAGCTATCTTTGGTGGTCTGTATTCTCCAAGCCTCGAGGCATCGATCCAGTAGAACCATTCCGGGTGCTGCAAAATTAGAAAGGAATCCCTGGCAGATGTTCTGGGGATGAAGTCGAGAACGATTCTGATGCCCATAATATGAGCAGCCTCAACGAATGCTTTGAACTCGTCGGCGACTTGCATCCCTTCAAGTAGCGAGTCGTGATATCTCTCATCGATGGCGAAGAAGTCTTTCACCGAGTATGGAGAACCAAGCGTCCCCTTCTTGAATGCATCGCTGTAGCTAGTAACGGGAAGGAAGTAAAGGGTGTCGAATCCCATACTTGAGAGATAAGGGAGCATCAGAATCATCTTGTAAAGGGTTCCGGGTTCGGAGTATTCTGGAGAATTCAGATCTGAGAAAAACTCGGGTTCAAAGTGAGGATAGGCGGTTGTCGATCTGACGAAAGAACCATAAACAATTGCGGATCTGAGCCAGGAGTTGTCTTCTTCACCTCTTATTCTGCCGAGAGACTTAAGATAATCTACGTGCGGTTCTTTGCTCGATAGAATACCTTCTACGACACTGGAACCAAATTCGAAAGGTTCGACGAAGATATGGCGACCTCTAAGCTTCACCATCCCATTATAGTCCCTGGCCAGCCATTCACGAGGTATAGAATAATTCACATCTCCAGTTCTTCGATTCAGAAGATCTGCAACCTTCTCAAGATACATATTTGACACCTCCAAGAAAAAAGGGCGATATCCGCCCTCTGGCGGAGGCGGTGGGACTCGAACCCACAAGGGGCGTCAACCCCACCGATTTTCGAGACCGGCTCCTTAGCCAATTAGGATACGCCTCCGTTCATGTATCTGATTATATCACGGTCGATAATAGTGTCAATACTCTTCAGAAAAAGGCGTAGCGGTAATCCATAACTAACTTTCTTAAAGAAAAAGTTACTCGTTCAGTTCTCTTGTGTACCAAGGTGTGATAGAATTTTGATCGCGAGCAGTTTCACCGTGCATGAAACGGGTCAAAAATCCCATAGGGTACCTTGTTTCAGCGCATATATATTGCATGAGGAGGTGGCTCTTAGGTGTATGCCATCATTGAAGCCTCGGGAAGACAGTACAAGGTCCAGGAGGGCATGTCACTCTTCACCGAAAGGCAGAACGGATTTGCAGATGGGGACGAGATTGTCTTCGACAGAGTTATACTCGTCTCTGACGGAGAAAAAACGACGGTAGGAAAGCCTTACGTGAATGGCGTAAAGGTTGTGGGCAAGGTTGTTTCTCATGGCAAAGGCAAAAAGGTGCTGGTTGTGAAATTCGGGCCCCGTAAGAATTTTGACAGAGTAAACGGACACCGACAGTGGTTCACGGAAGTTGCGATCGAAAAGATCGAACTGGGGGTGGAGTAAGATGGCTCGAAAAAGCGCAAGCAGATCCAACGGCAGAGACAGTAATCCAAAGTATCTGGGAGTCAAGAGGGGAGAGTCTTCGCTAGTAACAGCAGGTTCTATACTGGTACGTCAAAGAGGTACTAGAATACATGCTGGAAAAAATGTGGGGCTCGGCAGAGACCATACTCTCTATGCTCTGATCGATGGAAAGGTTCACTTTGAAGTGAAGGACAACCGCAAATACGTGAGCGTCTACAGCGAATAAGCTGTTCTGTTGAGGAGGATTGTATTAGATGAAGATACAGAAAACGCCTTTGTGCAGATGGGCAGTCACCCACTCAAAGGTTCAAACAAAGAGAAAAGGCGAAATCGAGAAGACCCTTGGTTTCTTGGTAGACCACAACGGCAACAAGATTGAGAAGCGATGGTACCTTGTTGATGCCACCGATGTGCCTCTCGGAAGGCTCGCAGGACAAATCGCCATGGTCCTTATGGGTAAGAATAAACCTTACTACACTCCTCATCTCGATACTGGAGATTTCGTTATTGTAGTAAATGCCGATAAAGTTAAACTTACTGGAAAAAAACTCGATCAGAAGAAGTACTACAGATACTCCGGCTATCCGGGTGGAATAAAAGAGCGAACGGCCAGACAGATGATGGATAAGTTCCCGGACAGAGTCATAAGGCTTGCAGTTAAGAGAATGCTTCCTAAGAAGGCACTTGGAGATGCGATGCTGAAGAAATTGAAAGTGTACGCGGGTCCTGAACATGATCATCAGGCACAGAAACCAGAATTAATCGAACTGGTTAAATGAGGAGGTTGAAGAATGGCTGAATTTGTAGATTATTACGGAACAGGTCGAAGAAAGACCTCCGTTGCCAGGGTTCATCTGAGACCCGGTAGTGGTAAGTTCCTTATAAACGGAAAGGAATATAACGATCTCAAAGGTTACCTCAGTAACGACGCATGGGTAAGGTATGCCCTTAAACCCATGGTTACCACAAGTACTATTGGAAGATTTGATATGTTGATTAGGGTTGCTGGAGGCGGACTTGCGGGTCAAGCTGGCGCAATAAGTTTGGGTGCCGCGAGAGCCCTTGTAAAGTTTAATCCAGATCTGAAGGGTCTTCTCAGACAGAATGGTTTGCTTACGAGAGACTCTAGAGAAGTTGAAAGAAAGAAATACGGTCTAAAGAAAGCAAGAAGAGCCCCACAGTTCTCCAAGCGTTAATTACTCCAACATAGCAATGGGCCCGTACGAATCGATAGTATGGGCCCTTTTCTGCTGGTGGTGATTCTGTGTTCACTAAGGAAGAACTCGACGAAATCAAGAAAGCTTTGAACATCGTCGAATTCATAGGTCGTTACGTGAACCTTCATAAAGCCGGAAGTTCTTTCAGAGGGCTGTGCCCGTTTCATAACGATAATGATCCTTCTTTCTATGTTCATCCTCATAGAGGTTTCTATCATTGCTTTGGCTGTGGTGAGAAAGGTGACATCATCACTTTCTATCAGAAGATTGAAAGTATCTCTTTCTCTGAAGCGGTGAAGAGGCTGGCAGATATTGCGGGAGTATCTGTTGAGCTAAGTGCCTCGGAATCTGAATATGATCGATATACTTCGATTATTGCAAAACTTGCAAGAATATACAGCGAAAACCTTGCAGGAGAACCAAATAATCCTGCAGAGCTCTATTTAAAGAATAGAAAGCTTTCCAGGCATACATTTGAAGAGTTCCTTGTCGGGTACTCGTCTGATAGCAGAACTTTTGTGAACTCGTTGACGTCAAAGCTCAGAACCCAAGAAAGCGAAATGGTTCAGCTCGGAATTCTTTACAGAAAAGGAAACACTTTGCGAGATAGATTTGAAGGAAGACTGACGATACCAATAGATAATGAATCAGGTAGAATCGTTGGATTCGGGGGAAGACAACTTATCCAGGAGGGCGGCCCGAAATACATAAACTCTCCAGAGACTAAGTACTTTCAGAAGAGTCGTCTACTATATAATCTTTCCAGGGCAAAAGGAGTAATAAAGGAATTAAACTACGCCGTCATAGTTGAAGGG
>LVBU01000031.1 GCA_001603185.1 Thermotogales bacterium Thermo_02
CGGAGTATGTTAGCAAGAAGAGCTCGAAGACCGCCTTAAGCATAGTAACGGGGATGGTCCTGCTGGGCTTCATGTTTTTCCTTATATACAGCGCTATACCAATAACAATAAACGGTGTGAAGAACATTGCGACCGAGATTGATGCGCTGCTGAAAGATGGGAGATTTGACAACTGGCTGGAGAGAATGCCCCCTTTCATTTCCGGCGCGCTTACGGACTTCAGCCAGAATGCTTCTAAGTGGCTTAGCGAAGCCGCTATAAATGTCGGTCGTTATGTCGCTTCTAACCTCACATCCTGGATCACCGGCACGATTCTGCTCATCGTCGCCGCTTTCTTCATTGCCAGAAGAACCGGTATCGCCAGAAATCACGTAAAAGTTCTCTTTCCATATTGCGACCACAAAAAAGTTACGGCCTTTCTCGATTCACTCTACAGAGATTATCAAACATACGTCACAGGACAGCTAATAATATCAATCACAGAAGGCGTTCTGATAGGCTTGGGGTCAGCAATAATTGGGATTCCGAATGCGCTCTTTCTCGGACTGCTGGCGGGGATAACGAATTTCATTCCTTTCCTCGGAGTCCTAATAACGGCTATTCCCATGCTTGTTCTGTCGTTTGTTAGCAAGGGAGTATGGGGCGTCTTCGGGGCCGCCGTTGTATTGATTATTGCTAATCAACTGGATATGTGGATACTCTCTCCGAGAATACTGTCGAGCAGAGCGAAGATGAACTGGTTCGTTGTTCTGGTAGCGCTTCTGGCCTTTGGAGAGCTTCTTGGGGTATTCGGAGTCCTTTTCGCAGTGCCTCTCCTGCTATTTGCGAGAAGATTCTGGAAGGAATTCGTCAATGTCGAAAGGAGCGTGAAGAATTGGGAATCTACGACAGAGACTGGTACAAAGAAAGCCAGAAAGAAGAAGCTTCTTCCCCCAAAAGAGGAAGAAGCGACAGTTTCACAAGAGGATTGATTACGGGACTTATAGTGGGCTTCGTTATCGGATTCCTCGTATTTGGATTCATTTGATTTAAATGATTCCTGATCTATTCACCAGAGATATACGTGAAAAAGCAATCTCAGAATACAGATG
>LVBU01000398.1 GCA_001603185.1 Thermotogales bacterium Thermo_02
TAATTAATCTGAGTATATTTCTCTTGAGTGAGAAGTCGAATAAGGGTCTCATATGTGATTCCTTTTTTCGTAATCACATCTTCTGTGATACAATCTATTTCGCGTACTAGTTTTGGAGGTAATCGCTTGAAGACAGTCGTTACGAACAAGAAAGCCAGATTCCTATATCATCTCTCTGACTTCTACGAGGCCGGACTAGAGCTTCTAGGAACTGAAGTAAAGTCTTTAAGGCTTGGTGGAGCTTCGCTGATTGACGCGTTCTGTAAGATCGAAAACGGCGAGATCTTTATGATAGACTGCAATATAAGCCAGTACTCACATGGTAACGTTTGGAACCACGATTCCAGAAGAAAGAGAAGGTTGCTAATGCACAAAAAGGAAATACTGAGACTTGATCAGAAGGTGAAAGAGAAGGGTCTGACTATAGTCCCAACAAGGATATTCTTCAATGATAAGGGAAAAGCAAAAGTAGAGATCGCCCTCGCCAGAGGAAAGAGATTGTTTGATAAGCGCGAAGATATTGCTAAAAGAGACGTTGAGAGAAGAATGCGCCAGCAGACAGATACGTGATCAAGGACTGCGAATTTGAAAAAACAGTTTTTCTCTACTATTTTTGGCTGCGTTAACGGCTTTGAACGTGAATACTGTTGTGGTATAATCATTCTGACTTATACTGTCAATAATACCAAGTAGCTTTGCAATAATCTAGGGGAGGTGTATTTATGAAGAAAGTCGCTTTGGTAGCTCTGCTCCTTTTTGCGGTTGTCATGGGTTTCTCTGCACCTAAAGCGCTGATTGGTGGTGCCTTCGGAATCAATGCCACCAATCCGACTTATCTACCCGACAAGTTTGCCGGTCCCACGCTGGATCTTTCTCTTCAGCTTCCGTTCACAGAAACAATAGGTACAGTGTTGAGCGCCCAGGTTGCTGTCAGATATCCGACCAACAAGATAGGATTGCTTAATGCCGACATTTACTTCCAGGTATTTGAATCACTGAATCTCCAGGTAAGACTTCTTCTGAGTGTTGGAACTGTTCAGGACACTGTTCCCGGTCAACAGTCCTGGGTACTCGCCGGATTTGATTTCGGTGCGCCGCATCTAGCACTCGGCGTTGGATTCCAGGTCATGGCACCTATTTCGGACAAAGTTATCTTAAACGCTTACGCAAGAGGGTTCCGGGTTAAGGATTATCAGACCCGCCAAGAAGGAGACTTCCCTGGAAAAGACTACTGGCCTCTTCCAGAGTTCTTCTCTATGGGTCTCGGTGCTTTATACCATTTCTGATCAGGAACTAAAGAGACTTTTTGATTAGGTTTTGGGTTCTTTTTACTTTTTTCCTTCTCTTTGTTTGTGTGAGTTTAGCGGTAACGGGTTACGACAAATTTCTACATTATTCTGTAAGTTATACCGCCTACGGCACTTCGAGCTTTTTGCTCGGTGACGCGGGCGGTTTTTTGTTTACGGCCGCTCTTGGCATAGGAAAGGAACTCTGGGACCTAATATCTGGTAAAGGAACGGCCGAACTGGGAGACCTTATAGCTGACCTCGCCGGTATAGTAGCAGCTTATGAAATAATTAGAGGCCTTGAATTCAGGCCCCTTTTTGTCTTCCATATAGCGTTTTGAAAACGCTTTCAACCTTGAAGAAAAGCTTCAGGTATTTCAATACGATGTTTATCGCCTAGCATTAGAAGCATGTTTACAGTCTTTGGGTCAAGGTTTATTCCTTCGGAGAGAGTCCGTTTTCGTGCCTCTCTTTCCTTCTCTCCGTGATAGTATATCTTCTCTCTGCCTTCAGCTCTCTTACTTGAGACCACTCCGTCGATAATCGTCTGAAAACTCTCCTTAAGAGATTCCAGTTCGCCAAATAGCTCGAGATTGATCGCTCCAAAGAAGTGACACACTCCAGCGACCCCGCCAGTATAGGTTTTTGCACTCCAGGCTCCAATAGACAATCCGGCCGAAATAAGCTCGACAACGAGCGACAGCCCATAGCCTTTGTGCCCTCCGAAATCTTCACCCGATCCTCCAAGTGGCAAAATCCCGCCTGGTCTTCGTTTATTGAAGTTTTCCAGCACTTCGCTCGCGGAGTTAGTATCAATTCCCAGCTCATCAACCGCCCAACCACGTGGAATAACTTCTTCCAGACGTTCATAAACCTCGAGTTTCCCTCTGGTAACTACGCTAGTAGCCATATCCAGGGTAAAGGAGTCCGACCCGTAGGGAATGGCTATCGACAAGGGATTAGTTCCAAGAACGGCCTCTTTTCCGAAGGTCGGAACAACTAGAGGATAACTGTTGGTCATGGCCACGCCGATCATATTTTCTTTGGCTGCCATCTCGCTGAAGTATGCAGTTATTCCGTAGTGATTGGAATTCCGCACGGATACCAATCCAACAAGGTCGGCTTTGGCTTTCGCAATTGCTACCCCCATTGCAAATCTCGAGACACACTGACCCGGACCCCCGTTGCCATCTATCACCGCCGAGAGAGCTGTTTCGAATTCCACTGTAGGAGTTGTATTAAGCTTGATGTGACCGGAATTGCGTTCGTCAATATAACGCTTCAATCTTGCCACACCATGGGAAGGTATTTCTCGTAGGTCCGCTTCCAAAAGAACATCTACAATTTCATCTGCCGCAGAACAAAACTGCTCTGCTTTAAGAATCTCTACACAGAAATTCCTCAGTACACCTGGATCAACCTTCGACTTATTCATATCGGTAACGTCCTTCGAAAAAGGCCTTTGCTATCTCTCTATACAGTTTTCTACTGAGATGCATTTCGCTTAACTCAACGTGTTCGTTGTCTCTATGAGCCATGCTGGCTTCACCCGGTCCGAGTATGATCGTCTCTATTCCAGCCGGAGCAATGAAGGCTCCATCTGTAAAATAAGTCATGGTAAGAGCTTCCGATTCCAAACCATTTTCTTTGAGTACTGCAGAAGTAAAGTTGGTTAATCTTCCAGATGAAGAGAAAGGATCTCTAGAAAGTACTAACTCCTGTTTTGCTCCATGGAAATATGACAGAACATCGTTAATTAGCTCAATTACCTCAGAAGTTGAGCTATTGCTCATGAAACGGATGTCCAGAATACAGCTCGCTTGATCAGGGACCGTATTCTCTTTTGAGCCCCCTGATACCTTGTTCAGACTCATGGTAAGACCCTCAATCACACGAAGCCTTTCAGATATTTCTCTGTAGGCATCGTATAGTAGTAGAATAGCATTAATGCCATCTTGCGGTCTTGATCCGTGTGCAGATTTTCCCATGAATGTTAATTTACTCCAGATAGCCCCTTTTTCGCCCGTCGCCATTCTTAGGGATGTAGGTTCGGCAATCAAGGCCCCGGCAATTGACATATTGCTTTCTCGTAGAAACGTCCTTATTCCTGAGCAGCCAACTTCCTCATCACAGGTAGCAACGAAGGCTACATTACCAACGAATGAAACGTCTGTTTTTAGATCTACAAACGCTCCAAGCATTGATGCCAGTCCGGCTTTCATATCGGCTGCACCACGCGCGAACACTTTTCCTTCTACAACGATCGGTTTAAAGGGATCGCTTTTCCAGCCAAACGATGCTGGTACAACGTCCATATGTCCTGAAAACATAAGGTACGGAGCCCCGGCTTCTTGTTCAAGTTTTGCAACCAGATTGGCTCTCTTCTCTGCCACAAACTGAAGATCCACAGAAAAGCCGAACTCCTCAAGGATATCTCCTATGAATCTAGCAAGTGTCTCTTCATTTCCAGGAGGGTTTGTTGTATCATGCCTACACATTTCCAGGAAGATGCTCTCGAGTCTTTTCTCATCGAGATTCATAGTTTGATTCCCACATTCCAGATTGAGAAGTCATCCTGTCCGAGAAGTTCTGACTTTGTTTCCATTCCATTAGCAACTTCCAATACCTTTTGTAAGAGCTTCATACCGCTCTCTTCAAGTGTTTCATCGCCCGTTATTACTGCGCTACAGTCGAAGTCTATGTTATCATTCATCTTCTTTACCGTCGCGTGATTACCCGTAATTTTGATCACCGGAACAATAGGATTACCCGTCGGCGTTCCCTGTCCCGTGGTGAAAAGTACTATGTTCGCACCACCGGCAACCATACCCGTTACCGATTCAACATCATAGCCGGGAGAATCCATAATGTAAAGTCCCGGTC
The DNA here is from genome assembly GCA_001603185.1 of Thermotogales bacterium Thermo_02. GTDB lineage: Bacteria > Thermotogota > Thermotogae > Petrotogales > Kosmotogaceae > Mesotoga. The sequence continues at coordinate 4,170 of LVBU01000398.1, forward strand.
TATCCTCTATTCTTTCACCGTACTCTTTAACTCCTACAATCGGCACTTTTCCACCCTTTATCATTGCTCCAAGCGACTTTTCTTCAAGCGTTGTCAGACCGCCTCTGACATTTCCAGGTGAAATGTTGTTCGGAATACTCTCAGCATCAACCGTATCACGACTGTTATTGAGGCTCTCATTAATCATTCTGTTCAGCATAGTGGCAAATTTCCCTTTCTGGGATTCGTTCTCCATGCGTTCGAATAGCAGATGCTCTGCACCAACCAGTTCGGTTGTTTCGGAGAGAATAATCCTCCCACCGTTTTGCCATACCAGATCGGCTACCTGCCCCACTGTGGGGTTAGCCGAGAGACCAGAGGAGAAATCTGATCCTCCGCATTCAACACCTATGGTTAGAGCCGACATTGGAACTGCTTCACGCTTTGCCACAGATGCAGCAAGAACAAGTTCTTTTGCGATTTCTATTCCTCTTCTAATAGTCTCAATCGTTCCAAAGTCCTGAATCATGAGGAGTTCTGCAGGCTTGCCCGACCTGGATATTATATCTCTGATTTCATTGGGTGATACTCTCTCACATCCAAGACCAATAATAAGAACTGAAGCCACATTTGGATTCATGACCGTGTTAATAAGTGTACGGCGTGTCTGGTTGAAGTCCTCTCCAAGCTGGGCACAACCCTGATTATGTCTGGCTACTGCGCAACCTGGAACGGACTGAGCGACTTTCTCAGCGACTTTCGAGGAACAGAGTACACTGGGCAGGATCAGGACGTGATTTCTAAA
>LVBU01000032.1 GCA_001603185.1 Thermotogales bacterium Thermo_02
TTCCGGTCCCGTCCTCAGAGGAGCGGCACTGACCAATATGCCAGCAGTACCGGATATGGAGCAAATAGTCTACTTTTCAGAATTTGAGAAAGAGGAGGAAGAAGAAATGGATTTCAAAGATCTCTATGAAAAGTCCCAGAAGGAACTAACGGATTTTCGAGCGGAAAAGGACAAGAAAGAGAAGGAGTTCTCCGAAGCTCTCGCATCAGTGAACAAAGAGCTATCCGAAGCCAAGACAAAACTCGAGACTCTTGAGAAAGAGAAGAAAGAGACTGAAGAGAAACTCTTCTCCGAGAAAGTCAACAACTGGGCAAAGGGCTGGACCGACAAGGGAGTAAAGCCCGCAGTCCTCGAGAAGATCAAGCCGGAGATCAAGAAAGAAGAGAACATGAAGTTCTTCGACGACATTCTCGAGAACACCGAGAAAGTCCCGCTTGGCAAGACAGGCAGCAATGATCCAACCGGTGACGAGCACAAGAAGCTGGCTGACGAAATAGCCGGCAAGACAAACAGAAAGTAAAGGAGTGAAAGAAGATGCCAGAAGGAATCAGCTATCAGGACAGTAGTTTTAAGAAGGTCATATCCCTCTCACACCCTGAAGTCAGACAGAGCTTCACACTGATTGCGAGTGTAGGAGGAGAGAGCATCGAAGCCGGGGCGATATTTGGAAAGGTTACTGCAGACGGCACCGTCAGGCCACTGGGGGTCAGCTATGTCACGAAGGCGGAAGCTCTGGCTGCTGACGAATTTGAAGTCGCAGATGCCTCCATCTTCAAGGTCGGTGACTCGGTGAAGATCGGTGGCGGCAGTGCGGTTACGCTCACGGCTGTGGATGTTGCAAACAAGAAGATCTCGATAGCCACTGAAGATGCCCAGACGGCAACCCTCAACGCGGTCGTAGAAATCCAGGACGGTTCCGCAACGGCTTTCGGAGTGTTGCTCTCGCCTGTAACGGTAGCCTCTGCTACCCAGCCGGTCGTGCTGCTCATTCACGGGATGGTTTATGCCGAAGCTATAACGAATGCGCTCAGGACTACTCAGCTGGCCACAGCAAAGAGCGAACTCTTCAACAGAATCTGGTTCGTAGAATCCTACTAAGATAAGGAGTGAAGAAGAATGGCAACTATTCCAGACGTCTTTCATTACCGGACGTTAACCGAAGCAATAAAACAGATCAAGCCCGTGCCAAGGCTTCTCTTCGATTTGCTTCTCAAGAGTCCCAGATCGAATCCGCCAAAGTACGCGGCCACCAAGTCGATAGAATTTGACATCAAGAGAGTCGGGCCGATCCTTCCCAGATTCGTGAAAAGAAGCAGCCAGGCACCCGCAAGAAACCTGAAGAACTACACCCACGTGGCGTTAGAACCACCGACTGTCAAGTTCTACGATGATATTACCTACGACGAGATCTGGACGATGAGAGATGCCGGAGAACCCTTGACACAGGTCCAGACGGATCACCTCACCAACTGGATAGCGGATACCCAGAGGGAGCAGAAAGAGTCGGTTATCGCTGCCTGGGAATGGATGCTCGCGCAGATCCTTCTCACCGGGAAGGTTACTTATTCCGGCACAGACACGAAGTTCGAGTACGACTTCCAGATGGATTCCTCGTTTATGAGCGAAACCGCGAACTGGGCAGACACAACGAAGAAGGCCCCTCTCACCGATCTCAGGGAGTGGAGAGTCGCAATGGCCAAAGAGACCGGAACCATGCCCACACTGGCATTCGTGACTCCAGATGTAGCAAAGGTACTCATAGAGAACTCTGCACTAGAGAGACTTTTGGACAACAGGAGAATCGATGTGGGAACCCTTGTCTATGACTTCCCGTTCATAGGGAACATCCAGGGTCTGAACATCTACGAGTTCAATGAAACAATCGTGAACGACGCGGGATCAGAGGTTAATCTCCACGGAGCTTCCAATCTGTGCATACTCACCACTCCTGAGATGTTCAAACCCTTCTACGCGGCCGCCTTCTCGGAGAACGGACCCGTTCTCACAGATCTGTACGCTTACTCCGAGGATATTAAGAATCCCGGTGGTAAGAGGGTCTATGCTGAAAGCCACGGGATGCCGGTCGTGCTGCACGATAAAGGCGTTATCAAGGCCACCATAACGGTTACATAAGGGCTGTGATGCCCAATGATAGATGTCGACGAATTCAAGCTATCCCTGCCTGAGACGCTACGCGCGAAGATCGTTGACGATGTACTCGAAGCGGTCGAGGGTTTCCTGACAGATGCGGAAACCCTCGTTTCTTCAATAGACACGTCGGCGAATATACGAAAGAAACTTGCCATTCTCTACGCAAAAGCCCAGACCTACGAAAAGCTCTCGATGCTCGAGATGTCTCAGAACTCTTTCGTCCAGTATTCCCAGCTCGTGGCTCAGATTCAGGCAGAGAAAAGGTTGGTCTACCAGATGCCCAAAACCTCTCCGATTCCGGCTTTTGCAATGAAGACAGAGGATCAGCTTTTTACAGATGAAGAACTGAATAAGTGGTGATTCCATGCAGATAGAAATAAGGACCGAAGAGCTCGACAGGATCGTGAACAGATATCAGAAGAAGCTCGGGGATTTGACGCCTGTCATGAGAGACAGCGCAAACATAATGCTGTCATCGGTTCATCGAAACTTCGGCGAAGGTGGTAGACCTGACAAATGGCCCGATCTTGCCGAAAGCACAAAAAGACGCAAGATCAAGTATAAGGGGACGGCTTATCCGATGCTCGTGTTCTCAGTCAATGTCCCTTCTTCAAGAGGAGGGAGAGGCTATCGGACCAAGAAACTCAGGCAGAGTATCCATCCGCGATGGGGGAAAGACTGGGCGAAAGTCGCCACGAACGTAGACTATGCTGTCTATCACCAGGAGGGCTATGGAGTACCTAAGAGGTCGTTCATGGTTTGGCAGACACAGGATATAAGGAACATACAGGATCTCTTCGGGAGGTATTTCAGATGACTGAAGAACAGATCATACATGTAAGGGAGAACATTCTCGATTCTCTGGAAACCTATCTCCAGGAGAATGAACTAAGCGAATACCTCGGGGTGGCCTCGATAGAGTACGTTCGTCACGCTCCAAAACTCGACGTTTGGGATCATTACCCCACTGTGGTCATCTCGCCATCGTCTTCTCAGCCTCTCCAAGCGGTGGGGGTCAGAGATCTCCGGGAATTTCTCGTGGAAGCGACCGCTCTCTTCAAATCCGAATGGTACGACTGGGAGATTCAGAGACAGCAAGTTCGATTCTCGGGATTCATGCACGCAAAGTTCGCGTCTATGAGGTTCCCTGTTCAGGACGGAGAAAACACGAGACACTATCTGTGCACTTTTGAGGACGAAAGTTATCTTGACTATTCCGAACTACCCGACTTCCAGGTTAAGGCTGTGGGAGTCAGGTTGAGGTTCAGAATTCAGTAGAAGGAGTGAAGATTATGGCTCTCACCGGAGCTGATGTATATGCAAGGATAATCAAGGGAGAAACAACGTACGATTGCGGGCTGGTTTCGGACGCCAAACCCGCTATCAAGACCAGCACGCTTCAAAGGAGCGGCATAGGGAATATAACAAAGGCTAGAATCAACGCACACGACTACGAATGCAGCTGGTCCGGAGATGTACCGGATGCTACGCTTCTGGCTGCTCTACTGGCCAAGGACAATGTCTTCGATATCCAGCTCCACGATATAGAACTTGAAGACGCTGTCGTGAAGACCCTTAGACTCGCCTTCGACGAGAGAAATCCTCTCACATACGCCGTAGATTTCGTCGGCAAGGACATGGGCAGCATCGTCGCGCTCACAGAGTCGGACATCGACCACGTGAAAGGCTTCTTTGTCATGTCGGACGCGACCATTTCGTTCTCTGGCTCGAGCGATACGGTTGTAAAGGTTGATGTGTCGGCCAGCAGAGAAGTCAACGCCGTGCGCGGAGCTTCCCTCGATCCTCAGGACTTCTCCAAAGGACCGTTTGTCTTCGAGGGAACGATCACAGTGTCTCCGTCGACCTCGTTTGCCGATGTACTTGTGGGAAGCTGGCTTCCCGAAGACACACCCTTTACACTCTCAGCGGCTTTCTCAGCTCAGTTCTATGACGAAGACGGCGACCCCATTGCNNCGTCCGTAAATCTCGGAGCTACCGGACCCGTTGAGATCCCGATAAAGATGAGCATTGAGGGTGTAACTATTTCCTGATGGAGGTAAGCGATGAAGCATGAAATCATAACACCTTTCTATCGCAAGACCGTGAAGATCAACGAGTACAACGTCACCTTCAAACCGCTTCCCGGGTCTAAGGTCTATTTGCTTGCTCCGGCTCTGAAACTTGCCCCAAAACTTGAGGCCGGCGGGCTCGACCTAACTGTTGAAGAGCTTGACGCAGTTCTTTCTCTCGCCGAGACAGTCATTGACAAGTGGGACTTTGGACCGGACGGAGAAGAACCTCTGGAAATTACGAGAGAGAACATCGGTCTATTCCAGTTCACGGATCTCATGAAGATCCTGACCAACTCCATAATGATGGCCTTTCCAAAGGGTGAACTGGAAGATTTTCTCGTAAGCTCCGAGACGGAGCAGACCCCGAAATCCTGATCTGGAAGATCTTTGCACAGTCCGCGTGGTTAATGGGGAGTCTTCCCTGGGGATGGGAGACTCCCGTTGTTACTTTAATCAAACTATTCAAAGCACAAGGAGAGGTTGTCTATGGCGGCAAAAGCTGAAGTCTCTATTGTCTTGAGAGCTATGAAC
>LVBU01000399.1 GCA_001603185.1 Thermotogales bacterium Thermo_02
GCATATTATTGTTCATTTAGTTCTTTAAGTTTTAGTTGAATCCACCTTACAGAAACATCGAGAGATTTGGCGGTTAAAGTTCTGTTGCCGTTAAATTCTTCGAGCCGCTTTTTAAGAAGCAGGACTTCAAACTCGCCGAGCGTTCCTTTGAAGTCTATTAAATCTTTGCTGTCTTCAAGAATGATATGATCGGCGTAAATTTTGTTCGAGTCGCAAATGATAACCGCACGTTGAATTACATTTATTAATTGCCGGATGTTGCCTGGCCAATAATATCCTTCTAATTTTTTTGCCGCGGATGAATCAATCGGGATTTCCTTTTGCGCTAATTTTTTTACGAAGTGGCTCGCGAGTAGTGGAATGTCTTCTCTTCTTTCGCGCAGCGGCGGCATTTTAATTGGGAATACATTTAATCTGTAAAACAAATCTTCGCGGAAATTTCCATCCTTCGAAAGCGCGTGCAAATCTTTGTTAGTAGCCGCAATTATTCTTACATCAATTCTTTTTACTTTTGTATCGCCAAGACGAATGATTTCCATGTTCTCCAATACGCGAAGTAACTTTGCTTGCAGAGCCGAAGAAATATCGGCAATCTCATCGAGGAAAAATGTTCCGCCGTCGGCAGCCTCCAACAAACCTTGTTTATCGGAATTAGCCCCAGTGAACGCACCCTTTTTGTACCCAAACAATTCGCTTTCCAAAAGACTATCAGGTATCGATCCGCAAAACTGAGCGAGGAAAGGCTTTTCTTTGCGCCGGCTTAATTGATGAATTGCCTTCGCCGCAATTTCCTTTCCTGTTCCGCTTTCGCCCGTTATTAAAACTGTGGCGTCTGTTAAAGCTACTTTATGAATTAGCTGCGCGAGATTGCGCATAACGGGACTGTTGCCGATCATCTCGGGAATTTCTTCCGTTGATTGCAACTTGTTTATTAAAATTCGGTTTTCTTTTTCGAGTTCTTCAAGTTTTATGATACGGTCGAGTGCGAGCGCGACAAGGTTCGAAAAGAAATTAAGAAATATTAAATTCTCTTCAGTGAATTCTCTTCTATCGAGAGTGCTATCGGCAACAATTACTCCCCAAACTTTTCTATCGCGAATAATCGGAACGCCGATGACGGATTTTATTCTGTGAATTTGAACGCTTTCGAACTGCGAAAGATTAGGATCGCCCATAACATCGTGATAAAGCAGCGGTCTTTTTTCTCGTATAACTTTTTGAAGAATTCCAGAAGAAAACTGATTTAAATCCGTTATGCTTTCGTTTGATATTTTTCTTGCGGAGATAATTGAAAAATTATTTGTCGATTCATCGTATTTTACGAACAAACCTCTTTCTGCATTAATCACATTGATAACAACATCAATCGCATTTTCGATCAACGATTCCTGCTGATTGGGAGAATTTAAAACCTGTGTAAACTCGAATAACGCTTCGAATTCTTCTTTCGAAAGATTTTTAATATGATTAATATTTTCAGCGTAAAAATTATTCATACTTTTTTATGTTTAGTTAACACTAAAAGTTGCGGGCCTTGAACGAGCT
>LVBU01000400.1 GCA_001603185.1 Thermotogales bacterium Thermo_02
GAAGAAATGCGCTAAAGATGCTATAATGATGCCGCAACTTTGCACTATACTGAGAAGGAGAAGAACATGGGTTTTCCTGAGAAGATCAAGGACATACGCCGTCAAAGCTTGCTGAGTCAGACAGACTTTGCAAAGGAGTTAGGTGTATCCTATTCAACGGTGAATCGTTGGGAAACAGGAAAAACACTGCCAACGTATAAAGCCATGAAAAGTATTGAAGCTTTTTGTTCAAAGCGCAACATGGAGATTGAGCCTTGTATTGAACTATGGAAGGGGGAAAAGTAATGCCGCTTACTCATATCAATTGCTTTTCTGGCCCAGGTGGAATATGTACTGGCATGCATGCCGCTGGATTTGATACAAAAGAAACTATATGTACCATGGAGGTTAAGAAATGAAGAGCTTTAGAGATTACGCGCCTACAGAACGTCGCAATTATATCACGCTTTCCACAGGCGAGTATTATCCCGACATCCTCGAAGATGCTTGCCACCTGTATATGCCGGTGCTTGAAATGTTTTCTCAGCTTCTCAAACGCGCTGAGAGTTCCACTGCACTCTTTATGAGTATTGCAGATACACCTAATCAATGGATGCGTATTCAACTGTGTCGCGTTTTCCGCAAATATGTCTCTCCGGAGACATCTGTGGAGATGCTTAAGCAAAAATCAAAAGCCCGCCAAATATGCAAAGACTTTGGCGATGGATTCAGGCCTGTACAGATAGTGCAAGATAGGTTTGATTCAAGACCTTTACCCGATGAGGCATTATGTGCTGTTTTATGGGAGTATAAAGACCGAGGGAAAAAGGGCTATGATCTGACCGAGAAGTTCTTCAACCTCATACAGGGTAAGTTCCCGAGCCTCAATATCTGGGGGCCTAAAAGGGCTGGTGCAGATGTTCAGGCAAAAGAGATATGGAAAGACTTCCCGAATGACAGCCGTCCGTTAGATTTTGTAATATCAAGCGACGATAAGAAAAAGACCTATGCTGTGGGACTTGCGAGATACGATGGCGACAGAGGCGGGGCACAAGAAGATGACAGAACTGGTGGATATAAGAATTGTGCAGATGAAATCCTTTCGTATGTACATGACCACGGATTATCCACAAAGGTTATCTTTCTGAACGATGGCCCTGGTCTCCTGCTTGGTTCAATGTGGGAAGACTATTCGAGAATAGAAGAAAGATACCCTGATGAAGTGAAGGTCTTAACTCTCAGGATGATTGAAGAACGATTAACTGAAGAATGGTTAATAGGTGAGTGATTATGGCAACAGGGGTTCCCAAAAAGGATACCACAAGAAAAAAAGTACAGATTTCTCTTGAATATGACGGCAAGAAATCTATTGAGTCTATTCTTGAAGGAAAGCCAGATAATTACATAAAGGTCGGCGCGATTAATGACGATTCAGACGTGAATCAGCTGTACTTTGGTGATAACCTGGATGTTCTTCATTTCCTTCTGGAAAACGGATATGAAGGAAAGATTAAGCTCATCTACATCGATCCTCCATTTGCTACGGAATCTGTATTTGTGAAGAGAGATCAAACGCATGCTTACACCGACTCTCTGAAAGGTGGCGAGTATGTTGAATTCCTTAGGGAACGATTGGTTTTAATGCACCGACTTCTGTCGGATGATGGTTCTATCTATCTTCATCTGGATAACAAGATGGCCTTTGCCATGAAGATAGTAATGGACGAAATCTTTGGCGAAGACAACTGTAGGGCGTTCATTACAAGAAAGAAATGTAGCACGAAGAACTATACAAAAAATACGTATGGGAACATTTCAGACTACATAATGTTCTATTCCAGGACATCAAAATATGTATGGAACAGGCCGTTCGATCCTTGGGAGATAGAGCGAATGATTGAAGAATACCCATGCATAGATGAAAGCACAGGCCGTCGATATAAGAAAGTACCTGTTCATGCTCCAGGAACAAGGAATGGTGAGACTGGCAAAGAATGGCGTGGCAAACTTCCTCCGCTGGGAAAGCATTGGCAGTACACGCCTGATAAACTGGATGAGATGGATGCTGCTGGGGAGATTTATTGG
>LVBU01000401.1 GCA_001603185.1 Thermotogales bacterium Thermo_02
GTGCCGGGAATATAGATAGAGAAAAGGCGCTTAAAGAGATTCCCGATCCTAAAGGGCTCTCCGGCTGGAGCGTCGGTGTTCCTTTCCTTGTATTGATATTCTTGCTTGGAGCGCCGAGAATCTGGCCATTTGGCTTCCCCGTCCTCGGATTGCCTCTAGTATTCGCAATATGTGCCCTTGTCGCGTGGCTGATGAACTTCAAGAGAGTTAACATTCTGAAGGTCAGCAAAGAAACCGTTGCTCAATTAACGCCTCTAATAGCGACCACCGCAGTTGTTGGAATGCTAATTCAGGTGATGAGCTTTAACGGTGTGAAGGGCTTGATATCGATGTGGATAGTCACCGCTCCTCTCGCGATAGTCTGGATACTCCTTCCTTTCATAATACCGATATCCGAAGGTCTTCTTACATATGGGGGGGCAATGGTAATAGGTATACCGCTCATATGGATGCTGAATTCAAACGGGATAAATCCTGTAATCGTCCTGGCAGGACTAAGCCTTCTATGGCCTCTTGGGGACGGACTACCCCCGACCGCGCTTATAGGACGTTTGACAGTCAGTACGGTTGGCTATAAGGGTTCATACGGTTCATTCTTGAAGGAGTGTGTAGTACCCTGGATAGTCATAACCGCCGTTGCAATGATACTAGTTATCTTTGCCAACAAATTCAGCTTCCTGATGATGGTAGGTTGAGGAGGAGGTGTCGTCATGACTTTGATAATGTTTCTGTATTATGTGATGACAGCCTATGTGGTAGGCATGCTAATCTGGAACTTCATAAAGACAAAGGACATAAAGAGCGAGATACTCTATACTCTGGCTCTTCTTCCGCTCATTCTCAGACTGCTGAGAATGAAGTAGGAGGGGTATTATGATGAGAAAACTGTTAATCGTTGGAATTCTTGCACTTGTCGTCCTGGCTGGTGGAATACCTCTGTATCTTCAGAGATATTTCAAAGAGGAAGTAGTGGCCGGAAAGAGCGTGACCAATGTCTTCAAGCTCAGCAAATACTTTGATGGGATAAAAGGAACGATAGCCGATACGGATGTTTTTGAACTAAAGGGAGCAGAAGAAGGTGGAAAGACTCTTATAATAGCTGGAACTCATGCTAATGAACCTTCTGCTGCTTTGCTAGCGTATTTCTTTATCGAGAACCTAGAAGTGGAAAAGGGGACCGTCTATGTGATACCTCATTTCAATCTGAGTGGTTCTCTCGGAACGCAGCCTGGCGGCGGATTCCCCCTGTACTTTGCAATCGAGACTCCCTGGGGCGAAAAGACTTTCAGAATGGGCGATAGAGGGTTCCAGGCACTCGATCAGTGGCCTGATCCGGATGTATATGTCCACTATCCCGACGGTCAGTTGCTTTCATACATCGACGCCAGAAATACTAACCGGTCCTGGCCGGGAAGGCCGGACGGCTTCCTTGCCGAGAAAGTCTCTTTTGCTGCCATGGAGATGATCCGCAATGAAGGCATAGATATCGTCATCGATCTTCATGAGGCTGAGGCTATGTATCCCGTGACAAACTGCATAGTTGCGCCCGAGAAGTCTATGCCTTATGCTATCGGTGCCTCTTTCTATGTAAAAGGAAGAGAGAAGTTTAATAACCATGTAGAGTCTTCGCCGACGGGATACAGAGGTCTTTCTCACAGGGAGATTGGAGACTGGTCAGATGCATACCCGTTCTTACTTGAGTCTCCAGGAGTCCATCTTGACCAGATTACGGCAGCGAAAACACCGCAGCTCATTGTGGACGGAATAGACCCATTTGTCTTGAAGGCTGGTGAAAAAGGGCTTCTCTACGTTCCTTATGATGAAAACGGATTCTCTATGGATAGAAGAGTTGGCCAACATTCCTCAGTTATTCAGGAGATAATGGCACAGTGGACAAAAAAGAATCCCGAGCGTGGCTTCAAGGTCTCTGCTCCGAGATATGCAGATATCGTCAAAAACGGTCTCGGATCGTATTTCAAAGATCCAGCGAAGGCCGACAGTAAAGACGTCTATCTGCAGTAAGCTCCCCAATTTAGAGGCATACTTCTTTTTAAAAAAGGTGTATGCCTCTTTTTCTATGATTTCGCGAGATATCTTCAGAAACGTAATCGCTGGTCATAGCCAATTGGCAAAATCGAGATCATCTGATATTCTATAACTACACTGATGAATGAGGTTTGATATTATGGAACATTTCAAGGCTTTCAGAAAAGTAGATGAGATCTTTGAACTCTTTTTCGAGCGTAGAAGATGGAGATTGAGCGACATAGTTGCCAGACTGGGCTATCCAAAGGCTACAGTGCACAATATTCTCACTGCGATGACCTCTCTCGACTATCTTTCAAAAGACGGGAACTCCTATTTGCTGGGCAACAGAATACTCCAGCTGAGCGGTCTTATGAGGCGCAACATGGAGTTCAGGGAGATCGCGCTTCCTCATCTCGAAGAGCTTCGCAACCAGGTAAACGAGACGGTTCATCTGACTTCACTTTACAGGGATCAGGTTATCTACATTGAGTGTCTCCATCCGACACACGCTTTGAGACCACATTCTACCGTTGGAGTGACGGCGGCTATGTACTGTACAGGTGTCGGAAAGGCGTTACTGTCGTTTCAACCGGATACATACATTGACGGATATCTTGAGCGAGTCCCACTTAAAAGGCGTACTCCAAACACCATAACCGACAAAGATCTTCTTAAGAAAGAGATCGACTGGATAAGGCATCACGGATACGCTTACGACAGAATTGAGCAGGAAGAAAGCGTGAAGTGTATCGCAGCCCCGATACTAGATGCGCACGGTATTGCGAAATATGCAATCAGCATTGCCGGACCGGCAGATAGAATGACCGACGAAGTAATCGAAAAGTACCGACCCGTTTTTTTGAAAACGGTCAAAAGACTCAACGAACTGTATTTGGATTTCGGTAATTAGCCAGAAGACCTTCAATTCTACTTTACCTCCTTTTCACACCTTCCTCAGAAACAGAAGGAAGCGATATTCAACAGCATTATCAGATACTGCAAGATAATCACACCCATTCGCTATTGATCGCTTCACATTCATTCAGATCCGTTCTGATTGACTTTGATCTTGGTACCAGAATTCTGGTATGGTCTGTATGTAATTACTACAATGTTGAATGGTGTTCTATAATATCGAACATATAATCTGAATTCTGGCTTTTATCAAGTTTCTTGTGGCTTACCGAAAAGGTAAGTATATAAAACTACGAAAGGGGAAGAGAGAATGAAGAAGTTGCTTGTTCTACTTGTTGTTTCGTGTCTGGTAGTCACTATGACCCTTGCCGCTACTACACTTGAGACTGTTATCCGCAGGGGGAAAT
>LVBU01000402.1 GCA_001603185.1 Thermotogales bacterium Thermo_02
AAATCGCCAGGATGACGCGAGAGGGTTGTCATCCCGTTATGCTTTTACACGGGATCTCGTTCTTCTGCTATTTCCAAGGACGGGTCCACGGTCTGGGACGAAGTATGAGGTGGATCAGAGGTATGAGGTATGAGGATAGAGGTAAGAAGATCAAGATCCTTGCGTTCTTTCAACCTCTAACCTGTCACCTCTGAACTCTGCTCTCGCCCTTCTCGTGGCGCCTGTTTCGCTTCGAGGGCTGATCTTAACGCTCTTGATCTAATTCCCCGCTTGCGGTGGGGCGTGTGCTCTTGAGATCGGCTGTACGTTGCTCGTTGTGGGTTTTTGGTAAGAGCACTTATACGAATCTTGTTCTTACCAGACACTAGACCCCAAACCCCAAACCCGTTCCTCCGTTCTTCGCCATCCACCATTCACTAACCACTAATCACCAAACACCGATCTTCTGAACCAATAACCTGGACGCGAAGCGTCGGAACGAAGAACTTGGGCGCAACGCGCCGGAACCGCTCTTGCTGCTCTTCTCGGAGGACGAGCTTCAAAGAACCGCCAGTCGCCTTCGGCGGCCAGTATCGCTTCGCGATGCCAGTACCACTTCGTGGCGCCAGTTCCGCTTCGCGGGCTAAGAACCAAGAACCTGTACGCGGAGCGTCGGAACGAGGAACCTCTCCTCTCCCTCTTGCTCTTACGGTAAGGGGTTACGCCATATAATGGAATTCCTGTTTACTGCTTATCAGAGCAAATTCAGATTCCCCCAAAGCCAGTCATCACAATCCCCTTAACGTAGTATCGCTGCAGGAAAAGGAAGAGAAGAATAACGGGCAACACCTGAATTACCATTCCAGCAAGCACCAGGTGTTGATTCGCCAAACTTCCGAAAGACAGATTTAGCTTTGCAATTCCAACAGGTATAGTCGTCAGCGACGGCGTGAACGATGTAATGATCATCGGCCAGAGGAAGTTGTTCCATTGAGCGACAAATGTAAGCAGTACCAGGGTTGCCATTGCCGGCAATGAAAGTGGGATGATTATCTGTACGAATATCCTGAACTGCGAAGCCCCATCAATTCTTGCGCACTCTATGAGTTCCGAAGGTATGTTCATGATAAACTGCCGTAGAAGGAATATCCCGTATCCGCTAACTGCAAAGGGCATTATCAAAGCCAGGTAGGTATCGACCCAACCAATTCTAGTCAGCAGAAAGAAGTTAGGGATGAGAAAGAGGAAATTCGGGAACATCATAGTGGCCAGAATAAACCTAAAAAGCGTCTTCTTCCCCGTAAAATCCATTTTCGCAAAGACATACCCACCCAGCGCACTTGTGAAGGCTACAAGCAAAGAAATGCTAGTTGCCACGACCAAGCTATTCAAGAGATATCTGAAGAAAGGTACTCTTTGAAGAACGGCGGTATAATTTCCCCACTGAGGAACGTCCGGTACCAACTTGGGCGGAACGGAGATAAACTCCCGAACTGTCATCAGTGATGCAGACAAGAGCCAAAGGAATGGGTAGACCATAATGAACCCAATAACTGAAATGACGCTGTATTTGATTACTGATATAATCCGCTTTGAAGTTTGCCTACGCATAGTAACTCTCCATACCCCCTTTCCTGAAGGACCTGAGTGCTAAAAGGGTAGTGAATAGGGAAATAACGAACAGAACCACTGAAGCGGCTAGAGCCTTCCCCATCTGCATATATGAGAATGCGGTATTGTACATGAATATCGAAACAAGCTGTGTGCTAGCTGCGGGCGCCGCTCCACCCATAATGTATATCAGATCGAAGGTCTGCCAGGCGTTGATCATTCCAGTCACGAGAAGAAACAATGTGGTCGGTTTTAGCAGCGGTAGAGTGATACTGAAAAATGTTCGGACCTTCGAAGAACCGTCGATTCTAGCTGCGTCGTAATAAGAAGTCGGTATTGAATCAAGACCGGCGGTGAAGATCAGCATGGGTACTCCAAGCCCGCTCCAGATAGCGACTATCATTATCGAGGGCAAGGTGAGTGTCGGATCCGAAAGCCATGCTCTGGCCGGGATATTGAACCAACCAAGGACATGATTGACTACTCCATAACTCGGATTGTACAAGTACGTCCAGATCTTGCCGACCGCGACTGCGGGAGTTATCATCGGTGCGAAGAAGATAAACCTCCATATCGCCGACCCCTTGAGTTTGTAGAGCGCTATTGCCACGAAAAGCGCAAGTGTTATACTGGTGAAAGTTACAGCCAGAGCGAAGACAATTGTGTTCACAAGCCCAGCCCTGAACAGAGGATCGGTGAAAAGACCTACGTAGTTTCTCAGACCAACAAAAGGCACACTGACTGGTGAGTCGAGCATGTTCCAGTTCTTGAAGGAAACAAGTATCGAAAAACCGACAGCAAAACAGAAGAAAACTGCAAAGAAAAGAAGAATTGGACTCAGGAAGAGATATGCTGTGAGGTTTTCCTTACCCTTTCGTGTCACAGGTGCACCTCCCTAATAGTTATTAGAAACAGAGGCGGGCGTACAGCCCACCTCTGAATAAAGATCATTTCGCTGATTGTAGAATCGAGTTAATCTTTGACGCAGCGTCCTTCATGGCCTGTTCCGGGGTCTTGATGTTATTCATCGCGGCCACAATCTCATCCATTATCGTCTTCTTTATCTGGTCACCCTGAGCAATATTAGGCTCCGAAGTGGCGAAGTCAAGAAGAGATACGTATTCCTGAAGATCAACCAGCTGTGATCTGAAGTGCTCCAGATCTTTTGCGTTCGGTGGAATTACACCTATTACCTGAGCCCCAAGCTCACCGGCCCGTGTTATGTCTGGCATGTCCTTGTATTGGAGAGCAAACCAGTCAAGGAATTTCCACGCTTCCTCTTGATTCTTTGAACCGCTGTGGACTGCATAGAAGAATGTATAGGCGGAGGTAGCCGGTCTCTCGATATAAGGAATTGGGGCGATCCCTACGATGTCTTCATACTCATCTCCGAAGGCTTCCTTCAAATAGGAGGCATACCACGGTGCCTTAATAACCATAGCGATGTTCTTCTGAGTGAAATCGAAAAGACCGCCTGCTGTGTCCGTTACACCTTCCTTGAATAGCTTCGCAATTGCTTCCATCGCTAGAACTGCAGCCGGGCTATCCAGAAGAGACTTCGTCAGGCTGCTATTGAAGGGTTCCCCACCGGCGCCATAAAGAAGGGCAAAGTAGGGATGAACAATATCACTGACTGAACTCTCTTCCAGCATGGGAAAAGCAAAACCGTACTGAGTGATTACTCCTCTGGAATCCTTCTTGGTAAGAAGCTTTCCGACCTCGACCAACTCATCCCATGTTTCAGGAACCTTACTGATCCCAGCGTTTTCAAACAACTTCTTGTTGTATATGAGAGCGTAGGTGTTTACCTCTGCTGGAATTCCCATGATTAAGTCGTTAATCGTCGCGCCCTTCGCAGCGGTTGGCAAGAAATCTGACACAACCTTCGAGGCAACATACTCTGGAGCTTGGGCAAGGACACCGGAGCCAACTAGCTGCACTCCCCATAGTGAGTACAGGTTGTAAATGTCTGCTCCTCTTCCTGCCATATGTCCTACAAGAATCTGCTGGAGATAATTTCCGAAGGGAACTTCTCTGATCTCAATCTTTACTCCCGGATTCAGAGCCTCATATTCCTCAAGATAGTGCTTGAGACCAGGGTAAAGAAGATTCCCATTTCGATCGAAAATCCCATTTACGCGGAAGTCTGACCAGTGTGTCTGGAACACGAGAGTGATCTGCGAGAACGCAAGGATAGAAACCAACAAAACGAGCGGGACGAAAACAGCTTTCTTCATACTCTCTCCTCCTTATGGTAGGCTAGCGTGTACAGGAAAAAACTCACGCCTACTACTATTTAAGTGAATGAGCGGAAATCCTTTTGTTGTGTTCATCAAAAATCTCAAGATTGTGACTGACACCAAAACCTTCGACATTGGGCGACACGAAGATCTTCAGATCGAAGCCCTCTTCATTTAGTATCTCCGCGGTCTCGGAGATGACGCACATTGTTATCACCACCGATGCCACGGTCGAAATAGCACCGACCTTCGCGCGGATGCCCTTGAGCTCAACCACGGCATCTTCAGGGGGAACGCAATTGTCGATAAGAATATCCGCAACGTCTATCAGTTTCTGGCCTGAAGAATGTGTGGCCTTGGCGACCTGTTGGTTAGACTTTGAAGTCACAGCGACGATCTTCGCTCCCTTCTTCTTCCCGTAGAGAGCTGCCTCAACTGGAGCAGCATTGAGCCCTCCATGCGAATAAACGACAAGAACATCGTCTTTCTTCAGTGGCTGATAACGCAAGAATCCATCGACAACGAAATCCTCCTTACGCTCTATCAAGAGCAAACCGGGAGCGCTTGAAGGCCCCGTAATGCTACCCCACATTAGCCTGGGCTCCATCAAGGCATTAAGCCCGAGAAAACTCCCGTACCTTGGAAAGGCATCCATGACTGGAATGACAGAATGACCACTACCGAAGAAATGAACGAATCCTTCCTTCAATATTGAATCGGCCATTGCCTCTGCTGTCTTCCTTAACTCGTTCATCTGCTCCGATTCAATCTTGTCCACAAGCTTCCTTACCTCTGATAAATAAGCCGAAATCGCCATCAATATACCTCCTGAACTTTTATTTTGTGATGCATCAGAATAGCTGTTCCCAGAATTTGAGCGTCTTCTCCCAGATTGCTGAGACAGATATCCGGAAGAGAAATCATAGGACTCGTTTCTTCGATTAATGTCTCCAGAGCCCTATCTTTGAGAAGCTCCCAGCGACTCCCGATACTGCCGGACAGCACGATCCTTTCGGGATTCATACTATTGGTGAAACATGCCATCAGCTTTCCAAGATAACGAGCCGCCACATCGAGCACCTCGGCTGCCTCCTGGGAGCCACCTTCTGCGAGATCAAATATCTCGGCTGCAGAAAGCCTTGCTCCAGAGAGCTTTTCATATCTTGAAGTAACTCCAACACCTCCGACCAGATCCTCGATCCTTTCTCCATCGAACCTGAGCCATCCTACAGAGCCGGCGAAACCATTGCTCCCATCTACAACGTGACCGTCTGATACTATGCCCATCCCAACGCCGGTGCCGATCGAAATGTAAAGAAAATCCCTGACACCTCTGGCCGCGCCCATAAGCATCTCTCCCGTCGCCCCCGAGACCCTATCGTTGGTAACAAAGAGCGAGTCTCTGCCTTTCCCGAACAAATCGAAAGGGCTAACCGGAGTCTCACCGAACAGATTCGGAATCCACGCTTTGCCTTCCCTTGTCAAATAGGCTCCTGCGACCGAAAGCCCAACAGTTTTCTCGGTATCCGAAGACTCCAAATGCCGACAGCAAAACTCTTTGAGTGACTTTGAATAGGATTCAAAATCACCAGGCCAATTCATGCGATCTTTCAATACTATCGAATAGTCTTCATCTACGAGACAGATTCTTGTGTTTGTTCCTCCAATATCAACAACGAGTTGCTTCAAATGATCACTTCCTCAAATGAATCTGTACAGAATACCTGTCACCTCTTACATAGGATTCAGTGTACTCGACTGCATGACCATCGATACCTCTTGCTATCCGCTCAACATAGAAACCGGCGTGGGGCGACTCGATATCGAGAAGCTTGCACTCGGCTTCACCGAAGATTATCGAGGTATAAGTCTCATCGGCAGCGATAATCTTGAAGCCATAATAGTGTTCCACGAGATCGTACAAAGACTGCGTCAAATCGTTCGCTAGCATATCTGGAAAGAGCTTCTCGGGACAGAAGAATGTTTGGATACCGAGCGGACTTCTGTCCATAAGCCTCAATCTCCTGACTCTTATAAGCTTCTCATCGCCAGACAGAGAGAAAATCCTTGCGAATCTAGCCCCTGGTACCTCCACGCTTGTTTCAAGGACTTCAGTCTCAACCTTTGAACCACGTGCCCTGAGCTCCTGAGTGAGAGAGGTAAGCTTTCTCGGTCCTTGCCTTATTCTTGGATCCATGACGAACGTGCCCTTCCCCTGTCTCTTAACCAGAAAACCCTCAGATACGAGCTTCTCAACTGCCTGGCGAACAACAGCCAGACTGACATTGAACATCTCGCAAAGCTCCTGCTGATTCGGTATCTTCTCTCCGGGCTGCCACCTATCGCTGAGAATATAATTCTTGATTATTGTGGTCAACTGTGAATGTAGTGACTCACTCGAGTAGAGATCGATCCTATCGCCTTCATTCAAATTCATCACCACTCAATAT
>LVBU01000403.1 GCA_001603185.1 Thermotogales bacterium Thermo_02
GGTTTATATGAAGCGTATATCACTGGTATTCTTAGAGACTGATCAAATGGTATGGTATGAAGAGTCTGAAGTACTATAATTGATTCAAAGGAGGTGAATTCGGTGATCGGTCTGAAGGTATCTATCGACAGAGAATCTAACACACCGCTCTTCAAACAGCTTACAGAACAGCTTAGAACGGCAGTGTTGAGAAAGGACATACCTGAGGGTACTAGGTTGCCATCGGAGAGGGAACTCGCGAAACTCCTGAAACTCAACAGGAGCGTTGTGATAAAAGCTTACAGTGAACTAAAACTCGATGGGCTGCTCGATTCCAGAACGGGAAGCGGGACATATGTCGCCTCCGCAGCACCTCCAAAAAGGGAATTCGATATGATCTCGTGGAGCGAGCAGTTAAGTTCCTGGGCAAGCACTTCTTCGGGAGTCACCAGATGGGCGACACTGCTTAAAGGAATGCCCGATGACTGCATTCGACTCGACACGGGTGTTCCCATGGTCGGTGTAGACCAGACCGGATTGTTGAAGAGGATACTCGACGGACTCTCTCCCGGCGACATCGACCAGGCGCTTAACTATCCTTCTCTCAGGGGAAATCCCGAACTGCTGAAATATCTTTCGATAAGACTTAACAGCTCGGGAATAAGAGTCTCGGCAAGGAACATCCTTATTACCATAGGAACGGAAGAGGCAATATATCTTCTCTTCTCGGCACTTGCCAAGCCCGGGGAGACGGTAATTATCGAGAACCCGACGTATCTCAATGCGATAAACATAGCGAGAATGTTCCAGCACCGTGTTCTGCCCGTTGACAGGTACAGTGAGGGCTTCGATATGGCTACTCTGGAGAACACCCTGCAGAGAAGCACTGCGAAATTCATATATACTATGAGCTGCTCTCATAATCCTACCGGAGCGAATATGCCCGAGCGGAAAAAGGAGATGCTTGTAAGGCTTGCCGAGAAGTACTCTGTGCCGATAATCGATGATACAGTCTTTTCGGAGATCCAGTACGACAGTCCCACTCCAAGAACCCTGAAGTTCTACGATAAGCACAACTGTGTTATAGAGATCGGAGGGATCTCTAAATCTTACGCCCCTGGCTT
This sequence comes from Thermotogales bacterium Thermo_02, assembly GCA_001603185.1. Lineage (GTDB taxonomy): Bacteria > Thermotogota > Thermotogae > Petrotogales > Kosmotogaceae > Mesotoga. The sequence continues at coordinate 1,104 of LVBU01000403.1, forward strand.
GAGAATTGGCTGGATTATCGCAGACGAGGCCTTGATAGAAAGACTTATAGAGCCCATGCGTATGATATCGCTCGGAGTCCCGAATCTTAGCCAGTTAATCGCCGCGAGGCTTCTCGCAACGGGGGAGTACGACTCGTATCTGGGAAGATATCTCTCTATCTGTCGCGAAAAGCGAGAGAAGACTAAATCCGCCTGCTACAGACACCTTCCGGGGTATGTGAAAGTCAATGAAGCCCAGGGAGGTAACTTCTTCTGGCTGGAGCTGCCCGAATCCTTTGACTGCTGGAAGATAGCCCAGGAGTCTATAGGAGAAGGGGTAGCAGTCTCTCCGGGAAGTCTCTTCACCTTTGATTCTTCCGGAAAAAAGTATCTCAGACTCAATCCGTTAGGTATAGAGCAGGAGCGGATTGAGGAAGGAATAATAAGGCTGGCGACGGCAGTTAAGAGGATTGCATCAACTCCCAGAAGCGCTGAAGGCAGCTTCTCGATACTGGTATAAGCCTCAATAGCGGCTTCGATATTTCGACTATTCTAACTCACTTCGAATAACCGGACCGTCTCTGATCGAATCCGAACATCGGCCATTCTCCACTGGGTTCTCCGTTAGTCTTAAACGAGACCAACTGGCTCCACGTTCCTATATCATTCAGCGTTGAGAGAAAGTATAGAGTCCCGTCGGCCGTCATTAGCGGTGAGCCTCCGCTATTACTGCCTCCTCCGGGCTTTTTGCTAATATCTCCTGCGGTGCTTAGGACAAAAAGCCTCGCCTCGTGCCAGTCGACCAGATATATGAGGCCCTCAGAAGAGATAACTGGTGTAGAGAAGATGGTTGTCTTAAGTGCCCGGGACCAGAGAATCTCTCCGCCCGGAGAAACGGAGTAAAGGTTTCCCTCATTTGTGCAAAGGTATATCGTACCATCAGAGGCGACAACAGGGCTTGAAGCGATTCCACTATCGCCCCCGGTAAAGGCTGGAGCGACCTGCAGACTCCAGTTAATAGACCCGTCTTCAGAATCGATAGAATACAGATAACCGTCATGACTGGCCGCATAAATGTTACCACCATCGCCAAGAGCCGGACTTGAGTAAAAACCTGCGGACGATCCAAGCGTTTCGACACTCCAAACAGAGAGACCATCTTTAACCGCATAGAGTCGATGCTTCTCATTGCTGCCGGTGACCAGTGTCCCGAAATACGCCGTGCCGTCGTTATCAATTGCCGGTTTAGACCAGATCTCTTTGCCGGTATCGAAGCTCCACAATTCAGTTCCGTCGGGAGTCAAACAGTATAGAGTACCGTTCGCATCACCATAATAGACGTTTCCCGCGTTGTCGAATGAGGGATCGCCTCTAACAGTCCAGTCGTCTTGCCTTTGCTGATCCGGAAAGGACCAGATCAAGTTGCCGGTTGGAGATATCTTCAACAGTCTTCCACCTGTTGTGCCGATGTAGATATCACCATTTTCATCGATCGAAGGGTCGCAGCTGAACCATTCGCCCGCTCCGATACTGTAGACCACGCTGGCTGTACCCGTCCCCGTAAACGCGTAGAGATCCTCTGAAGTTGCGGCATATATCTTTCCGTTCTGACCTGCCACCGGACTGCTGAACTGAAACGAGCCCCGGACTTTTACCGTCCAGTTCCAGGGAGAGAATAGGGAAATACAACCGGAAAGAAAGAAGACTGCCATGATCGATGCAAAGAGTATTTTCCTCATACCATCAACAACTCCTCGAAGAAGACTTACTAAGATTATAACAACCGCACGGTCGAAAACCTTGCAGCATAGAAAGTCCATTTAGAGATAAGAGGTGTTCACAGTATCTCTAGCAGTTCCGAGAGGTCCGTGATTAGATAATCGACTTTGATCGAAGGACGCGAACCGTTCTGAGAGAAGAAGCAGGTCCTGGTTCCTGCATCTGAGGCAGCGATGACGTCGAGGTCTCTATCACCGATAGTGAGAACCTCTTCCGGTTTTAGTCTCTGAGAAGCCAGTGTGCTGACAAAAGCTTCCGGATGTGGTTTTCGCTTGAAACCACTCTCTTTTGCTATTATCTCTGAGAAGAGTGCTTCCATACTGTAGTGGTAAAGAAGCTTGAAGACACTCTTTCTTGATCTGTGGGTTATTATAATGTTCTTTCCGCCCCTGTCTTTAATCATTGTGCAGATCTCCTTTGCATTCGGAAAGGGCGGCTGCAGCCCGGGGGCGACCTCATCCTCCAGTTTCTGAAAGAGCTTATAAAAACCTTCGTCGACGCCGAGATCGATATAGAAGGAGACTGCCCTGCCGAGAGTATCTTTCATAAGGGAAAGGATGTCATCCTCGGTTGCCTCATAACCGAAGCTCTCAAGCGAGGATTTAAAAAGCTGAACCATTGCCGGATAGGTATTGAAGAGAGAGCCGTCAAAGTCCCATATGAGATGTCTGATCAACGAATATCGCAACCCTTGAATCTATTGCACACATGAAGGAGGTTCAAAAGCTGTTCAAGCGATGACACAACGAAATCTGAGTTAGTCTTCTTGTGGCTCTCAAACGGATCGAAGAGACAGGTGGCAATATCCGCCCTTCTACCGGATTCGATATCTATTTCTCTGTCTCCTATAGTTATTACC
>LVBU01000404.1 GCA_001603185.1 Thermotogales bacterium Thermo_02
TGAAATGCTTGTGGTAAGCAATAGTATAATATATGCAGAGTATAAGTGACGGTCTTCTGAGTACGTCAAAATGGAGGTATAGGATGTTACTCTCGCTTTCTGGAAGAAATTTCTTCACTTTTAAAGAGTTCTATGTGGAGTTTTCCGGGGGAATGAATGTAATTACCGGCGAATCCGGAGCCGGTAAGACCGTCTTTCTGAAAGCATTATGGGCAGTGATCGGATATCCTCCTTCCTGGGAGGGAGAGGACAGGGGAAGTGTTGAGGGAAATTTCACTATTGAAGGCAACCTGATCAAAAGGCTTGCCGAGCTGGGAATTGAAATTGATGAAGATCAGCTCTTTGTGGGAGTGAGTTTCACCGGTCAGAGGACTATCTACAGACTGAACGGTCACATAGTTTCGAGACAGATTGTCCAGTTGCTTTTCAAGGACACAATCGAAATCCACTCCCAGCATAGCAATGTGAGCCTCCTTGATTCTGCCGGTCATTACAAGATACTCGATCACTCACTCGAAGGCGAACTCTGTCTGACAGAGTACAGAGAGCTTTACGCAGATTATTCAAAGATTAAGCGTGAACTGGAATCCATGGAAATAGATCCGGCCAAGATAAATAGAGAGATCGATTTTCTAACTTTTCAGATAAACGAAATCGAAGAGGCCTTTCTGAAAGAGGATGAAGACGTTCTTCTCGAAGCAAGATACAAAAAGTACAAGAATGCGAAATTCCTTCTCGAAACCTTCCGTGAACTCGGAGACGTTCTTAAGGATGGGGAGATATCGGTCTATAACAGTCTGAATGACGCGCTCTCTCTGATAATGAAAGTGGAAGGATTCGGTTATTCAGAGTGGCTCCAGAACCTTCAGGTTGCAATAGAAGAGATGGAGAGTCTTTACAACAAGGTGAGCGATGAGAGCGATCTGCTGGAGATAGATGACGAAGAATTCAAAGCGGTAGAAGACCGAATGACTATTATTCAGGGATTGAAGAGAAAGTACGGTCAGACAGTGAGCGATATTCTCAAAAGCTGCGAAGCCTTCAGAAATGAGTTGGAACTCCTTCAAGAGCTTGAAGGACGTAAGGGATTACTCGAGAAAAGTATTGAAGCTATCCTTGAGAAGCTAAAGATTGTCGGTAAGACTCTTGATAAGAGAAGAGAGGAAAGAGGCATTGAGATAGCAAAAGATGTTCGTTCTCATCTTGAAGACCTTAAGATGAAGGGAGCAGAACTCAGGTTTCAGCTTCAGAGAGAGGAAGAGCCGAAGAGTTATGGTATCTCTAAGATATCGATGCTGGTAAAGACTAATCCGGGGATGGACTTCATGGAAATTGGAAGAGTAGCTTCCGGTGGCGAGCTTTCAAGATATCTTCTAGCACTTGAATCGGCGCTTCAAAATCAGCTCAACATGAGCGTGATTGTATTCGACGAGGTCGATTCGGGAGTTGGACAGCGACTCGGAGCGGTCGTTGCCGATAAGCTTCTCCAGATCTCTTCGGGTCTGCAGACAATAGTGATTACCCATCTGCCACAGATAGCAGAGAAGTCTGAAAGGCACTTCGCCGTAAGAAAGGAACAATCACAATTTGACACGATTTCCGTCATTGAACAACTGTCGGGATCAACTCGCGATAAGGAATTGGAAGAAATGAGCGGTCAGACCGGTCAGATCGAGAGGTGAGATATGGATAGAGGACTTCTGATAGAGAGGATAATCCAGGAGAAAGGAAGAGATGCGATTCCAGCTTTGTTTGATCTGCTGATAAATGAAGATGATGATACTGCCCAGATCTGTTTCGAGGCATTGCTTCAAATGGGAAGCGATGTTGTCCCAGAACTCATAGAAAGGCTGTGGGTTGCCAGAAGAGATCCAGTGGCAGCGCTCTATCTAGTCGACCTTGCAGGCGAAATCGGCGACAGCCGTCTAATAAATCCCCTTTACAACCTTTTGAAAGAGTACAGCGACGAGAAGTCTCAGACGATAATATATGAGTCGCTTGCGAAACTGGGAGAGGGAGAGAAGGTAGTCGGAATCCTCTCGTTATTTCTTGAAGAGAGTGAAGAGCAAGATTTCAGGGATCAGATAATAATGGCTCTAAGTCAGACGGCTTCACCTGAGGCAGTAACAGTACTCGCCAGACAATATGGCGACGAGATGCTTGATAAGTCTGGTAAGGCCTTTATTCTGGAGGCGATTCACATGTTACTCTCCTCCAACCTTGAACTAAAGGATGTTCTTTTGAATCTTAGCAACGGAAACGAAATACTTGAAAGGCTTTACTTATGGCAAAGAGAGATCTGAGAAGTTATTTCCATAAATTGAGTACACTTGGAGCGGACGTAAGGTTAAACGAGCCTATGAAATGGCACACAACAATGAAAATAGGCGGACCCGCCGCTCTATTTGTAAGTCCTCACTCTATCGAGGCGATGATAGGCATAATTGATTTTTTGAGATCGGAAGCTACTCTATATAGAATCCTTGGGGGCGGTTCAAACGTAGTCTTTCCAGATAGTTATGATGGCATCGTCATCTCGACCCGGAATCTGAATCTCATAGAGGCCGGAGACTCCGGGATATCGATACAGGCCGGCGTCCCCGTGAACAGCGTAATATGGTTCTGTCTGTCGAAAGGATTGGCCGGGCTAGAGTTTCTTACCGGATTACCAGGTACAATAGGAGGAGCCGTCTTCATGAACGCCGGAGCCTTTGGCGGAGAGATAGGAGAGGTTGTGAAGCTCGTAGAGTACATTGATGAGAAGGGAATTGTTCGGAGGATCGATGGGGATTCTTGCGAATTCTCTTACAGAAGCAGCCTCTTCAGGAGTTTCGGCTCCACAGTATTGCGCGTAGAACTCAAAGTCGAACAGGGTGATAAAGAGGTTATAAGGTCGAACATGCAAGATATTCTTGGCAGAAGACTGGAGAAACAACCTCTAGATCTTCCAAGCGCAGGAAGCGCTTTTGTGAGGCCTTATCAGGATTTTTTCGTTGGCTCGACAATAGAAAAGCTTGGTTTGAAGGCTCTTTCCGTTGGTGACGCTCAGATATCGGATAAGCATGCTGGATTTATCGTTAACAGAGGAAACGCAACACAGAGAGATGTGGTTCTTCTCATTGAGAAGATTAAGGATGCTGTCAGAGAGGCAACAGGAGTAACTCTGGAAGAGGAAATTCAGATTTGGAGGTGAAGGAATGGTTGATGTGAGAATTGAGGGACCGGAAGACGATTTTTCCGGGACCGGGAACTCTAATAGAAGGGGAAAATTCCAGTGGTCCGGTCTTATTGTGGTGTTGATTGTGGTAGCCATAATCGGGGTCTACTTTTTGAGCGGATTTTTTCTTGTGGGACCGGATCAGGTAGGCCTGGTGAAGAGATTTGGCAAATACGATCGTACTGTTGGACCGGGACTTGGCTATCATCTGCCGTATCCAATTGAAAGTGCTGTAGTGGTTGATACATCGAATCTTAGAAAGCAGGAGATAGGATTCAGAACAGTTCGAACGGGTACTTACCAGACGGTGGCGAATGAATCGCTTATGTTAACAGGCGATGGAAACATAGTATCGGTGGAGCTGGCAATACAGTACTACATAGGAACACCTGAGGCCTATGCTTTCAATATCGCCGGGGACAGAGATATAGTAAAGTTCACCACTGAATCCGTGCTCAGAGAGGAAGTCGCTGCAAACACGATAGACGCGATATTGACTACGGAGAGGGACACAATATCCATTAGAACTGCCGAAAGAGTCCAGAGAGAACTGACCAATCTCAATACCGGAATAATCGTGAAGAACGTCTTTCTGCAGGAAGTTGCTCCTCCACAGCAGGTCATAACTGCTTTTGACGATGTAAACAGCGCGAAACAGGATAAGGAAAAGCTTATTTACGAGGCAGAGAAGTTCAGAAACGATATGGTTCCTAAAGCCCAGGGAGAAGCGGCCCAGCTTACCAGAGAGGCTGAAGGTTATGCTCAGGAAAAGATACTAAGAGCTACGGGGGAGGCAGAGAGATTCCTTTCCATTCTGAAGGAATACGTAAAAGCGCCGGAAATAACTAGAACGAGGCTTTATCTGGAGACCCTCGACAAGATTTTGAAGGGGAGCGAGAAGTACATAGTTCTTGACGACAGCAGTGTTCTGAAGCTCCTCGATCTGGAAGGGAGTGTTAAGAGATGAAGTACAAGTGGCTAATACCCGTTGCAGTTGTCGTTATTCTTGTACTGATACTTTTACCGAGTTTCTTCTTCATGGTAGATGAGACTGAGCATGCCGTACTACTAAGATTTGGCGAAATACGAAATGCCGTAACCGAACCGGGCCTCTACATGAAGACGCCTTTTATAGATAACGTGCGGAAGTTTGACAAGAGACTTCAGATA
>LVBU01000405.1 GCA_001603185.1 Thermotogales bacterium Thermo_02
GAGGTAAGAAAACCAAGATCTCCTTCTCGTGAAAATGGGGACTGACGGGCTCCTGACGTTCTTCTCACTGTCATCCCGTAGTGCTCTTATACGGGATCTCGTTCTTACCAGACCCCAAACCCCATACCCGTCTCGTCGTCTCTCCTTCTCTCTTAATCTCGTGCTCTCTCTGCTCCTTAACCAAGAACCTGGACGCGAAGCGTCGGAACGAACAACCGCTCTTTTCGCTCTTCCGAAGGACGGGTCCATGCTCTTGGACGAAGGACCAAGGACGGCTATTCCGCTTTTCATGATCTTCTCGGAGGATGGAGAACATCTCTCGATCTTACTCTCAAAATGCTATAATGACGTTAAGGAGGTGTCTATGCCAGACAGATCTTTGGATTGGTTTCGTCAAGCAGAAAGAGATCTGGAACATTCGCGGGAGTCTTCAGTAAACAAGAAGCACGAATGGGCATGCTTTGCGGCGCAGCAAGCAGCTGAAAAAGCTATGAGGGCACTTCATCTATCACTTGGTCAGGAAGCCTGGGGACATATGGTCAGTAAACTGATGCAGGAACTTCCAGATTCCATTCTCCTACCTGGCGAGCTTCTTGATAAGGCCAGGATTCTTGACAATTATTATATTCCGGCCAGATATCCAAATGGTCATCCTGAGGGTTCCCCCTTTGAATTCTTTGGTCAGAAGCAAAGCGAGGAGGCTATAGCATATGCCAGTGAAATCATTGAATTCGCCGGTAATGAAATGGCCAGACAAAAAGGCAGTAGTTGATTCGCTAAAAGAGGGGGCAAGTGATCTGACAAAAGATCAAAACGATATACTGGGTATAGGTTTTTTCGGTTCCTATGCGCGTGGAGATAGTGGCGTGGGAAGTGATCTTGATGTAATAGTTATACAGAAAGATTCAGACACTCCTTTCGAAAAGTGTGGACTGAAATGGGATCTGTCGAAATTGCCTGTTCCTGTCGATCTCTTGATCTACACAATTGATGAGTGGATTCGGCTCAAGGAAGAATCTTCTTACTTTATAAAGAGACTGAGAAGAGAAGTCAAATGGATTTTCATAATCGATAGCACTTTGAACTTATAGGAGAGCACTGGATATTTCTCAGAAGAAGACCGAACGTAAGGCTATTCTTGTTTGACTTGCAATCTGGAACTAAGAATCTGGAAGAGCCCGATGCAAGTTTAGAAAAAGAGCAACTAGAGTCTCACAGAGACAGAGCTCTGCGTGAAGAGAGAAATCGATGTCCGAGTTTTAAAGAGAATTGAGAGCCGTTTACCTGCATCTTAACCGTGAAGAGCCAGGATAGGACCGGGAGGTGGTTCGCTTTGAAGAGAAAATCTGGAAGTTCAGAACTTGTTGCTATCGCTGTGCTCAGTCTATCTGTTTCGATATTCGCCCTCCTCTGTTATCTCTTCCCTTTGAACCACATTCCAGCTCCATCCGGACCTTTTGGCGTCGGATTCAAAACTTTCGAAATAGTCAATTCGAGTCCCGGTTTGATTGAGAAAATGGATCTCTTCGATTCCGATCTGATCCGTCTCGATATCTGGTATCCCGCAATAAACACAGATGAATCTGAAATGAAACCGTGGATAGATGACGATCCGGTATTCTTCAACGGATTCGGGATGGTAACCGGCTATCCTTCATGGCTGTTTGAACACCTTCATCTTGTGAAAACAAATTCCTTTATTGACGCGGCACCTTTGAATCAAAGTTCCAGATGGCCTGTCGTAATAATCCTTCTCGGGTGGTCTTCTATTTCAGAGCTGCACACCTCGCTCGCCGAAGAGTTGGCCAGCAATGGCTATGTTGTAGCCTGCATAGAGCATCCAGGAGCCTGTACTGTTGTCTCTTTCTCGAACGGTGAGACACATTACTTTCTCGGAAACGATCTCATCGAGAGGTTTTCTGATTTCGAAAGAGAAAACATGGTATCTCTAATTGCATCTTATCTTGCAAACGACATTGATTACGCCATAGACTTCTTGCGCATGCTAACCGATGATAAGTACTCTGAATTCTATGGGAGACTTGATCTTGAGAATGTTTCTCTCTACGGTCACTCCGGCGGCGGAGCGGTTGCGCTTGAATACGCTCAAAGACAGAGAGTCAACTCAATAGTTCTTGCCGATCCAACGGTTGACGCTTTTTGCGTAGATAATCACTCTTGGGCTTTCGAAACTCCCTTACTACTTATGAGAACTGCTGAATGGACGTCTCATATGGGAGAGACTGGTATTGAATCTCTCTTTCGTTATTCTGCTTTGCCTTCCTTTGATCTAAGAATAGAGGAAATGAGACACGTAGAATTTGCGATGATAAGGAATCTCTCTCCTCTTACTTACTTCTTTGGAGAGACCGGACGTTTCATGAACAAGAGGGATAGTATGAAGATACTCGACAGGACTGTGCTTATGTTCCTTGAGACTGTTAACGGAAGTAGATCCATTGATTCTCTTGCGGACTTCTCGGAAGGAATTCCCGAGTTAGATTTGAGAGTTCTAGACTAATCTCGTCGGACTTGCAGATCCAGAATGCACTTCGCCAGTGCAATGTCATTCGGTTCGGTAATCTTGAGATTTCTGGTGTGTGACTCAACAGTCAGTACTCTTCCTCCAGATCTGATGAATAGTCCTGCGTCATCGGTTGAGTTTTCGATACCTTCGCTCAAAGCGAGTCTGTGAGAAAGCAGGATCTCATCATAATAGAATGTTTGAGGTGTCTGTGCTGCCTTCAAGAGGCTTCTATCCGGTATTTCCTTCACAAATCCTTCTTGAGTTATATAGATTGTGTCTCTGAGGCTCTCTACCACAACAACCCCTGTTCCCCTCTGTAAAGACTTCAGTATTTCGGGGATCTGTCTCCGTGAGAAGAGAGGCCGCGCAGCATCGTGTATCATAACGATATCGGTCTGAGAATCTTTAAGATACTCCAGAGCATTTCTTACTGATTCCTGCCTTGTGCTACCACCTTCGACTATGTTCAGCCGATTTATGCTCTCTCTGTCAAGAACTTTTCGGGCTTCATCGATCCATTCTTCGTGCATGACAAGAACTGTATTGTCAACAAAATCAGACCCGCAGAAGACCTCTACGGATCTGACAAATATCTCTCTTCCCTCCAAAAGCATGAACTGTTTTGGTATAGAAGCCCGCATTCGACTTCCCGTTCCGCCAGCTACAACAACAGCTGTTACTTTCATCAAATAAGGTGTAATACCAGTCCACTTCGAAGCTTAGGTTCGAACCATGTGGATTTCGGAGGCATTATCATATCGTTATCGGCAACGGCAAGAAGTTCTTCCATGGAAGTCGGGAACATGGAAAAAGCGACGGCCCAGCCATTGGCGATTCTGTTCTCAAGTGCTTTGAGTCCTCTTATTCCGCCTACGAAGTCTATTCTAGAATCCTTTCTCGGGTTCTCTATTCCCAGAATAGGCTCAAGCAGGTTTTTCTGGAGTATGTCAACATCCAGAGACCTCACCGGATGGCTATTATCGAAAATACTCTCTTTAGCATTGAGGACATACCATTTTCCCTCCAGGCACATACCAAATTCATGTCTCTTTTCCGGTGCATAGGGTTTCTCCGGAGCTTCTGCAATTTCGAAATTCTCCCCGACTCTTTTCAGAAACTGTTCGGTATCCATTCCATTCAGGTCCTTTACTACCCTGTTATAATCCATTATTCGTAACTGTGAATGGGGATATGTGACGGCCATGAAGTAGTTATACTCTTCTTGGCCAGTATGTCTTTCATTTTCAGATTTTAGCAATTCTCTTACTCTGGAAGAAGAAGCGGCGCGGTGATGTCCATCTGCAATGTACATGCATTCAATACCGGAGAGTTCTCTTCTCAGTTCTTCAATTTTCTCCTCAGTCTTCACAGCGTAGAGTCTGTGCTCTACATCATTTTCGTCGACTACGCGCATCGAAACGGGGAGCTCTGCGACGTATTGAGACAGAAGTTCCTCTAGCTTTTCAGTAGATCTGAAGGTCAGGTACACGAGTCCTGTATTGGCTCGGGTAGTGTGAATGTGCCTGACTCTGTCTTCCTCTTTGTCCTGTCTCGTGAGTTCGTGTCTCTTTATCTTACTCTGCTGGTATTCATCTACACTGGCACATCCTACAATACCCATCTGTATATGGTTTTTCATCTTCTGCCAGTATACGTAATACATAGGTTGATCTTCCTGAATAAGGATAGACTCAGCCAGCATTCTTTTCAGGTTTTCTGAAGCTTTCTGATAGACGACTTCGTCGTAGTGGTCTACTTCTTCGGGAAGATCTATCTCTGCCCTGATTACATGTACAAAGCTTTCCGGGTTTCGACCAATCTCTTTTGCCTCCTCATATGATATTACGTCATAGGGTGGGCAATTCACTTTCTGCTCTAGACCGGAAACCGGCCTTACTGCTCTAAACGGTCTGAAATCAGACAACTCTATCCCTCCTCAAAATACCGCTGGAAGTATTCTTTCTGAATTGCGAAGATCTCTTCTTCGCCGGTATCGTCACCTTGATGTTCGTAACCGAGAATATGAAGAATCCCATGTATGAGTATATAACTCAGTTCTTCCTCAAAGGAGTATCCGAACTCTTCAGATTGCTCAGCGATTCTCTCCAGCGATAAGACTATATCACCGATTATCTCTTCTTCCAAACCGTACTCAAAGGAGAGTATGTCCGTTGGCTCTGCTTTTCCCCTGAATTGCTCGTTTATTCTTGTGATTTCTTTGTCGTCTGTAAGCTTTATGTTCAGTATGCCTACTTCTCTGTCTCCCAATTCTGCCTCTAGTATTTTGATCACAAGGTCAATCAGTTTCTTCTGATTTATCTGTCTTTCCGTCGCGTTTTGTATCGTTATCTCCATTAGCTTTCACCACTTTCTCTATGTTTTCTTTTGGATACTCTATTCTGGGCTGGTTCATGCTCATTAATACTCTAGTGAAGGCCTCTATGATTTTTTCTAGATCATCCAACTCCAGTCCACTTTTATCTAGTTGTCTTTCGTTGTAGATTCCATTCACGACTTCTTCCACCAGTTCCTGAGTCTTGGCAGGCGTCGGCTTCTTAAGGCTCTTATATGCAGCTTCAACTGAATCGGCCAGCATGATTATTCCCGACTCTTTGAACCGAGGTTTTGGCCCGGGATACTGGAACTCCTCTTGCCTTTCCTCCATTCCGCCACTCTTCGCCTTGTGAAAGAAAAATTTCTTAACTCTGGTGCCGTGGTGTTCTTTTACAACGTCTTCTATAAGCAGAGGCAATCTGTACTTCCTGGCTTGCTCAATTCCCTGCTTAACGTGCTCGTTTACCACGAGGTTCGACATGGAAGGAGTAATATTGTCGTGAGGGTTCACTCCGTCTTGCTGGTTTTCCGTGAAGTACTGAGGCCTCTTTGCCTTACCGATATCATGAAAGTATGAGGCAACTCTCGATAGTATGGGATTGGCACCTATCCTTTCTGCTGCTGCTTCCGAAAGATTTGCCAGAGAGATGCTGTGGTAATAGGTCCCGGGCGCGTATATAGAAAGCGTTTTGAGAAGAGGATGCGAAAGGTTCCCGAGTTCAAGAAGCCCGGTATCCGAGTAGATTCTGCTTATATACTCGATATATGGAACTATACCAATAACTATCACTGATGACAGGATTGGATTAGCAAAGGCTATCAGCAGCTCTACGGGCTTTACAGGTTCACTCTGGAGTAACATGCGAATAGCATTTATGGCCATGAAAACTAAACTTACCTCGAATCCCGCTCTGGCAATCTCTATTCTTCTCTCAATGTGTCTTGTTGTAAGAGCCGTAGATAGTACGACAACAGACAGCAGAATAAAGGTCTCAAGTGAATTGTCAAGATTGGATGAGGCAAGAAACGACATGAAAAGACCGCTTCCAATACCTTCCTGATACCCGATAAGTACTGTAACCATCGAAACGCTTAAGAAGATTGGAGTCATCTTTATGAAAAGACTCGGATCTCCAAGAGATGGTAGAAAGGAATTTGCAAAGACACCAAAAGCCACAACAGAGAAAAAGGTTATCCTGTAAGCGCTATGCAGATGAAAATATCTATTACTCCTGACAACTCGCTCGGCAAATACATACCACAGGATCGCGGATCCCACAAAGTAGAGAAAGGGCTTTGTCGGGAGAGAAAGAAACGGAACTCTGTTCAGGAGAGCCAAAAAAGTTGGGAATAGAACGAAATTTGTGAGATCTACGATGTTGAAGAATCTCTCAAACGGGAATTGAGCCCTAACTTTTCGGCTAGTCTTTAGTTTCTTTTTCTCTTTCATACTTATCGTATGCCTTTACAATCTCTTTGACAATCGGGTTCCTTACTACGTCCTGATCTGTAAGATAGGCGAATCCAATCGAACCTATGTTTTCAAGAATTCTCTGTATTACGACAAGACCAGATCCGGTATCTCTGGGAAGATCTATTTGAGTTATATCACCGGTAACCACGACTCTGGAGTTGAAACCAATCCTGGTAAGGAACATCTTCATCTGCTGATAAGTTGTATTCTGAGCCTCGTCCAGAATTATGAAAGAATTGTTCAGAGTCCTCCCCCTCATGTAAGCAAGGGGCACCACTTCAACGATCGAATTCTCTCTATAGTAACTGAGTTTGTCGATCGGCATCATTTCCATCAAAGCGTCGTACAAAGGGCGCAGGTATGGATCGACTTTGTCCAGCAAGGTTCCTGGAAGATAACCTAATTTTTCTCCGGCTTCAACTGCCGGTCTGGTCAGAATGATTCTCTGGACTCTTCCCGACTTTAGAAAGTCAACGGCCATCGCTACCGCCAGATAGGTCTTCCCGGTACCGGCAGGTCCTATAGAGAAGACTATTTCCTTATCCTTCATAGTCGCCATGTAATCTTTTTGGCCAATGGTCTTGGGGCGGACCCTATTAGAGAGAAGAGAAGTGTCTCTGACTTCGCTATATACACCTTTGAAATCTTCTTTGCTTTCAGTATGTTGCAGATGTTGTTCGACTATATACTCGAATTCTCGCCACTCAACGAAGTGACCGTCCTTACTCATCTGAATCAGTTCATCTATGATATTTCCGGCTATTTCTGTTCCGTTGCCTTCTTCCCCTTTTATCCATACCTCGTTTCCAATAATCGATATCCTGACATCAAGCTTCTTCTGAACGAACTTCGCTTTTCTATCATACTCTCCGAATAACTCGGCGACTTCAATACCTTCAGGAAGACTGAGTTTTCTAACAGTCAAAAGAACACCTCCCAATGGAGAGATTATACAATAATTATCTTTACGGGGTCATTTTGCGAAGATTCTGAAAGGACCCGTACCGGTCTATCGGTTCACCGTGTCAGCCTTCTTCATCTACAGGTTC